>JAFQDI010000233.1 GCA_017416055.1 Lachnospiraceae bacterium | reverse complement strand
GATTCAAACATTCTGTTAAAGATAGAAAAAGGCGATACCTGGTTGTGAAAACCAAGTATCGCCAATTTTTCTTGTCGCACCTGTACGGCAGCTACCCTATGCCAGTAATGTTCTCATACTGTCTTATTGAGGGTCACCCGAAGGGGCTTTTTTTGTGCAAACACACCATCTATTATGAACTTCAGAAAAATGTTTCCGGTTGCTTCTCCAAAGAAAATGGTTATAGAATTTCATAAATGGCATGCTTTTTGGCATTAAAATTCTTCGTAAATCGGATTTTTGTTGAGTATTCTGCTTCAACAAGAGTGTAAAATTTTCTGCCGAACTGACCGGCCACTCCATTAGGGAGGTTCCAAGCAGAGCCGAAAATTTCAGGGACAGTAAAGAAGTCTCCTTTGGAGTATTTGGAAAGAGCCAGATCAATAGCATCCTGCGGAGTAAACGTATTGCTGTCTCCAAATAACTCTAAACGAATGTAATCTTGAATGGATAGTTTGGCATTTGTAGCGCGAATGCATAATTCATTGTAAAGGTCGTCAGAAATAGTAAACTTAATGGTCGTTGACATGGTAGTTCCTCCTGTAATAATGAGTTAGGGACAAAAGAAAGGCGTGTCCACAACTCGCATTATAAGGCATGGACACACCTTTTGTCAAGAAGAAATTGGTGTTAATAAGGCAAAATTGCTCCGCAATTCATTTGAAAAGCACGAGAAAACACTTCAACTTGTCAAACAATCATATCCGTGGTAAGATGTAGTTAAAAGCAGGATTACTGCGAATCCAGACAGATTTCGGAGATACAAATGAGCGAAAAACCGACCTATTACAACGATTATGTACAGATTTTGAGAGAGGAACTGATCACCGCCATGGGCTGTACGGAGCCGATTGCGATCGCCTATGCAGGTGCAGTTGCGAGAGAGACGTTGGGGGAGATGCCGACATCGGTGAAGGTCTCGGTCAGTGGAAATATTATTAAGAATGTGAAGAGCGTGATTGTTCCGAATACCGGAGGCCAGAAGGGTATCGCGGCGGCAGCGGCGGCAGGCATCGTGGCCGGTGACGGAAATCGGAAGCTGGAGGTGCTCTCACAGGTGACACCCGCTCAAATCGAAGAGATGAAGGTGTATCTGGCGACGGTTCCCATTGAGGTAGAGCCGGTGAATCTGGGGCATATTTTTGATATCGGTGTGACAGTGTATACCGATACGCACCGTGCCTACGTGCGCATTGTGGACTTCCACACGAATATTGTGACGGTGGAGAAGGATGGCGAGGCCCGGACGGTGGAAAATTCCGGTTGCAGCGAAGAATTGACGCAGATATTGACGGATCGATCGGTGTTGAACGTAAAAGAGATCGTTGAGTTTGCGAACAGGGTGGATCTGGAGGATGTGAAGCCCACCCTGTCCCGCCAGATCGAGTGCAACATGGCGATCGCGGAGGAAGGGTTGAAAAATCCTTACGGGGCAAATATCGGTAAGGTTCTTCTGAATTTATATGGAAACGATGTGAAGATCAAGGCGAAGGCCTGGGCTGCAGCGGGATCCGATGCGCGGATGAACGGCTGTGAGATGCCGGTGGTCATCAACAGTGGAAGTGGAAATCAAGGCATGACAGCCAGCATTCCTGTCATTATTTATGCGAGAGAGCTGGGAATCGATGAAGATCGAATGTACAGAGCGTTGGTCGTTTCCAATCTCTGCACCATCCATTTAAAGACTGGTATCGGACGGTTGTCCGCGTACTGTGGTGCGATCAGTGCGGGCTGCGGGAGCGGTGCCGGCATTGCGTACCTGTTGGGAGGCGGTTATCGAGAGGTCTCCCACACGCTGGTGAATTCACTGGCCATTGTGTCCGGTATTGTCTGCGATGGAGCGAAGGCTTCCTGCGCAGGAAAGATTGCAGCAGCGGTGGATGCAGGAATTCTTGGTTATCATATGTTCCTTCAGGGAAATCAGTTTGTCGGCGGCGACGGAATCGTGAAGAAGGGCGTGGAAAATACCATTGCCAATGTGGGCCGTCTGGCGCACGACGGTATGGCTGAGACGGACAAAGAGATCATCCAGTTGATGGTAGAGAGTTAAGATTACATAGATGCCCTCGTCGTTTTCTGCTGTGCGGCAGTGATGGCGTGGGTATATTTGTTTTGCCGTTGAAATAAAAATTGCTTAAATAATTTTCAAAAAAGGAAAAATTTGTGTAACCCTGAAACCGTAAATCTCGTGTATCAGGGTGAAAGGCCTTGAAATTCACGTAGAGTGGCAGGTTCGGATTATGCTTGCCACCCTGAGGGAGAGTGACGACGTGGAAGATAAGAAAATCGTGGATCTGTACTGGGAGCGCTCCGAAGCTGCGATTTCCGAGACGCTAAAACGTTACGGCAGATACTGCCATTATATTGCTTACAACATTCTCTATTCCCACGAGGACGCGGAGGAGTGTGTCAACGACACCTACATTAAGGCGTGGAATGCCATGCCGCCGCATCGTCCGGAACGATTGTCCACATTTCTGGGGAAGATCACCCGAAATACGGCGCTGGACCGCTATCTGAGCGATCGGACAAAGAAGCGAGGAGGCGGGCAGATGACGGTCGTGTTGGAGGAACTGATGCAGTGCGTTCCGGATGAAAAGAGCAGTGGATCCATGGCAGATGAGTTGGCATTGAAGGATGCAATCAACGGATTCTTGTCGTCCCTGCCTGCGCAACGGCGGATCATCTTCATGCGTAGATACTGGTATATGAGCTCGATCAAGGAGATCGCCGAGGAATACGGACTGAAAGAGAGCAATGTAAAGGTCACTCTGCTCCGCACAAGAAACCGATTCAAAGCATATTTGGAGAAGGAGGGCATTGAACTGTGAAAGAGAAGAAATTACTTCAGGCCATGGGACTGGCCGACGAGAAGTTTGTGGAAGAAGCGAGTCCGAACAGGGCTCAGAATGCGAAAGCGGTGAATAAAAGACGCAGAAAGGATATGTGGTGGAGAGCACAGGTGGCTTGCTTTGTCGGTCTGGCAGTGGCGGTGAGCTGTTGGTTGTTCATCCCGTTTAACACAGCGCCACCCAGCGTAGCACAGTACGCGGACAGTGAGTATTATGAGTTGATTCAGAAGCTGAACGTGTACAATTACCGGGCACCCGAAGACAAAAACAATTATGAGAAATATGTAAAGGGATTCTTTGAACTTCTGGGCAACTTCGGAATGAAGGGTGGCAATGCCATGGACTTTGCGCCCGGCATGGATGCAATCGAGGACGAAGAAGTGATGGAAGATGTCGGTGCCAACCAAAGTCCGACAGAGGGCGAGGGCAACTACGTGGAAATCACCGACAATCAGGTGGACGGCGTGATTGAAGCCGATCTGATCAAGCGCACGAAGACGCACATTTTCTATCTGGATGAAGGAACGCTGCGCGCATTTACCATTGCAGGAGAAGATTCCAAAGAAGTCGGAAAGATCAACCTGAACGAAATCAGCGAGAGCTCCTTTACCTTTACGAATGAGTGGGAGTTTTATCTTTCCATGGACGGCAAGACGGCTATCGTGGCGGCACCCTACTGGAGTAAAGTGAAAGAGGGCGGAATCGCGATGATCTCCGTGGACGTGAGCGATCCGACGAACATGAACGTGACCGGAAGATCCTGCGTGACCGGCGGATACAAATCTTCCCGTTTGGTGGACGGAAACGTTCTTTTGATTACCGAATTTGCCGCAAAGCCCAATGACCAACTGAAGTATGACGAGGAAGCGACCTATGTTCCTCAGATTGAAACCGGTGAGGGAACGGTGAGCGTCCCCGCGGAAAATATTATCGCACCGGAAACCCTGACCAGCAGCCGCTACACCGTAGTGTGGAAACTGGATCAGACAACCTTGACGGTGAAGGATAGTGCAGCGTTCCTCTCCTATTCGGATCAGATTTATGTGTCCCGCGATGCGGTTTATGCGACCAGAACGTTTAGCAGCGAGGCGAAGGGACAGGTTGGACACAAGATCCGCAGTTCCATGACGGAGATTTCTGCGATCTCTTATACCGGAGAACTCATGGAATACGAGGGATCAATCATTCTCGAGGGTTACGTGAAGAATCAGTACAGCCTGGATGAGTACGAAAACATCCTTCGCGTGGTGACCACCACCAATGTATCTGCCTGGAGAGAATATACCAATGGATCAAATATATCGGTTGATTGGGTGGAAACGCCCGTTGGAACCGGGAGTGGAACGAATGCAAACCTGTATTGTATCGATCTGAACACGTGGGAGATCGTGGCAGAAGTGCTGCAGTTCGCGCCGCAAGGCGAGATTGTACAGTCCGTGCGCTTTGACAAAGAGATGGCTTACGTCTGTACCTCCGTGCAGCTCAGCGACCCGGTATTCTTCTTTGACCTCAGCGATCTGAACAATATCACCGTGAAAGATACCGGAACCATCGAAGGCTTCTCCACCTCCCTGATCAATTTCGGAAACGGATATCTCTTAGGAATCGGCAGAGGATCTTCCTGGGATACCGTGAAGGTAGAAGTATATGAGGAGTGCGCCGACGGTGTGAGAAGTGTGAGCGTATATGAGTTGGAGAATGCGACGTACTCCACCGACTACAAGTCCTATTACATTGACCGGGAAAATCAGTTGATGGGATTTGGAGCTTACGGCTACAACGGAACCAGCGGACGATATATTCTGCTGATGTTTGACGGATATGAGTTGAGAGAACTGGTCGATGTTCCGCTTTTCGGAGATGTGGACAATATGCGCGCAGCCTATATCGAGGAATACTTGTATATGTTTGGTGCGGGGGACTTTAAGGTTAAGAAGGTTGGTCAAGAATAGTTCACAAAACAGAGAATGGGGAATATGAAGTGTAGAATGAAATAAAGAAAATGGGATGCCTTGGCTTGGAGGTGAAAACAAACCTCAAGTCATGGCATCCCTTCTTTTCCTACTTTGCGTCCAGCCACTCCATCAGCCTCTGATTTGCCAGCGCGAACGGACACTCGCCCAAATCGAGGAAGAACCGGTGGAATTCTTTTAGATTGAACTGATTCCCTAAGGTGGATTCTGCGATGGCCCGCATCTCCAAAATCTCCAGATAACCGCCGTGATATGCCAGATAGTAGCAGGGATCGCCGGCGATGGAGTTGTAGATTTCACGGAACACAGCGGGCTGGTTGCCGAAAAACTGCGACAAGTATTTTGAAACCTGTGTCCGCGTCCATCCCTCATAATTGATGTAGATGTCCAGTGCGGCGTAGATGCTCAAGGTCACAGAGCTATTGAGCGCCATGACATCCAAAAGTGCCCGATCCACGCTCTTGTCGTAGGCGTAGGCTTCGTACTCCACGTAGGTCGCCCATCCCTCCGAGTAGCCGAGGTAGGAGAGCGCGCTGCGCAGAGGTTCGGTGTTGTTCGCATTGAAATACACATTCTGGTACAGGTGTCCGGGGTAACCCTCATGGGCCAGTGTGGAAAACAGGCTGGTCTCATCGAGGGAGCCGTTGTTGATGTAAATCGTGTTTTCCAGATAACGGTCCAGCGGGGGAACCATGTAAAACGCGGGGCTCAACACGTCCTCCAGCTCTTTTTCCACGTGATGGATCGTGTAGGAGGTGTCCGGGATTTCAGGGTAATCCTCGGAAATCGCTGTCTTCAGATAGTTCAGGATCTGCTCCGGGTCGGTCATGGAGAATGAGAACTGATTAAGCGAAGTCTCAAGGCTTGGGTTCTGGTAGAGCAACGAAGACATCTCCTGAAGCTGACGGCGCTGATAGGTCAGAATCAGTTCCAGCATCTCCTCCACGGTGCGGTCGGTTCCCAGGCGTGAATTCATCAGATACGTAAAGTATTCTCGCCCCTTGGGCAAGGAGGCGAGGCCTCCGTCGGCGGAACAACTGCCGCGCAGGGCTTCCAGTGAGGTAGCCAGATAATTGAATGCGGGGAAAACAGACTCGTACACGATCGTCTGATTCTGCGCAAGGTAATCCTTTTTCGTCTGTTCGTCCAGCCAGTCGATCTGCGCCATGCGGGAGGCAAAGGAGGTGAGCAGATAATTGTTCTCCGGGTTTTCCAAAAAGCTCGCACAGCTCTCCAGATTGGCGTTCAGTGTGGCCACCGTCATAAACAGACCGGCGTCGGCGCGGAGCTGCTCGACGGAAATCAAAAATTCGAAATAGGTCTTTAGCTGAGGGAGCAGTTCCAGATAGTCTTTGATATCCTGCTCACGGTAGAACGAATATTCAGCCAGTGTGATCGGAATCTGGGTCGTGGCTCCGGTGAAGATACCAAAGGGTTCTCCATACAGGTAAAGGGGAGCGGCCGCAGCTTCCGTGTCGATATAGTGCAGCAGCAGATCATAGGTCATCTGCTGTTCCTCAGTCAGCAGTGCGTAATCAAATGTATGTAGCTCGGTGGACATCTCGTTCAGATCATCCAGGATATCCTGCTCGGTCCAGAGGTCGAGCGTGCCGAACGAGATAGGGTACTCCGTAATTCCGAAGCTTTCCGGATCGGAGAGTGTGTAGTGGAGATTGATGGTGTTGTCCAAGACCGTCTCCTGAAAGAGATCCTCGGTAAAAGCAGAAAAGCGCTCTTGTTCATCCTGCGCCGACACGGTTTCTTCCGTGGAGGCCTCTGCGGAGGGTTCGGAAGAAGATTCTGCGGGAGCTTTCGTAGAAGCTTCAGAAGACACCTCGGTGGAGTTCTCCGTGGAGAGGGTGGTGGAGTCGGAAGATTCATGGCCCGAGGGAGCCGTGGGGGTGCAGGCGGTCAGGCCGATCATGGTCACCGCCAGCAAAAGACTGAGTAGCTTTTTCTTTATGGAAACAGATTGATACATAAGGTTCCTCCTTTTTTGAGTAATATCAATATATATTCGCCGAAAGGAAAAAATATGACAGGCCTCGGCAAAACTTTTGGGAAATGTTGGTTTTTTCAACTGAAAGTATTCTTTACTTTACGGACATCCTATAGTATAATCTATTTTTAGATTGATTACAAGCCTTTTAAGACCGCCTTCCATTCGGGCGGCAGAAACGGAGGAAATGATGGCAAAGACACCTTATTACTTGACAACGGCGATCGCCTACGCATCAGGCAAGCCGCACATTGGAAATACGTACGAGATCGTGCTGGCAGACAGCATCGCCCGCTATAAGAGAGAGCAGGGATATGATGTGTTCTTCCAGACCGGTACCGATGAGCACGGTCAGAAGATCGAGCTGAAGGCTGCAGACGCAGGCGTGACTCCTCAGGAGTTCGTTGACGCGGCAGCAGGCCAGATTAAGACGATCTGGGATCTGATGGATACTTCTTACGATAAATTTATCCGTACCACCGACGCTGACCACAAAAAGCAGGTACAGAAGATTTTCAAGAAGCTCCATGACAAGGGCGATATTTATAAAGGATATTACGAGGGACTGTACTGTACTCCCTGTGAGTCCTTCTTCACCGAGTCTCAGCTAAAGGATGGCAAGTGCCCCGACTGTGGACGCGAGGTTTCTCCTGCGAAGGAGGAGGCTTACTTCTTCAAGATGAGCAAGTATGCGGATCGCCTGATCGAGCATATCAACACTCACCCCGAATTTATTCAGCCGGTGGCTCGCAAGAACGAGATGATGAATAACTTCCTGCTTCCGGGACTTCAGGATCTGTGTGTGTCCAGAACCTCTTTCAAGTGGGGTATTCCGGTAGAGTTTGACGACAGACACGTTACCTACGTGTGGCTGGATGCATTGACCAACTATATCACCGGTATCGGTTACGATGCGGATGGAAATTCCACCGAGCAGTTTGGCAAGCTGTGGCCGGCAGATCTGCACCTGATCGGAAAGGATATCATCCGTTTCCACACCATATATTGGCCCATCTTCCTGATGGCACTGGAGATTCCGCTGCCGAAGCAGGTATTCGGTCATCCCTGGCTTCTGCAGGGCGACGGTAAGATGAGTAAGTCCAAGGGCAATGTGCTCTATGCAGACGAGCTGGTTGATTTCTTCGGCGTTGACGCGGTGCGCTATTTCGTGCTGCACGAGATGCCTTTTGAGAATGACGGTGTGATCTCTTGGGAGCTGATGGTGGAGAGACTGAACTCCGACCTGGCAAACACCCTTGGAAACTTGGTAAACCGCACCATCTCCATGTCAAACAAGTACTTCGGTGGCGTGGTAAACAACTCCGGCGTAGCCGAGGAAGTAGACGAGGACCTGAAGGCAGTTGTCCTTGAGGCGGTGAAGAAGGTTGACGCGAAGATGAACGAGCTTCGCGTGGCAGATGCCATCACCGAGATTTTCACCCTGTTC
This sequence comes from Lachnospiraceae bacterium, assembly GCA_017416055.1. Next base: position 5,451 of record JAFQDI010000233.1, on the reverse strand, counting down.
AAGCGCTGCAACAAATATATCGACGAGACCATGCCTTGGGCATTGGCAAAGGATGAGGCGAAGAAAGCACGTTTGGAGACCGTTCTCTATAATCTGGTGGAGAGCATCTGCATCGGAGCGAGCCTCCTCGAATCCTTCATGCCTTCCACCTCCGCGAAGATCCTTGCGCAGGTGAACGGTACCAAGCGTACCCTCGAGGAGATGGCTCAGTTCGGTCTGTACGCTTCCGGCACGAAGGTAGTCGAGAAGCCCGAGATTCTGTTCGCTCGTTTGGATGTGAACGAAGTTCTGGCAAAGGTCGAGGCACTTCATCCCGCAGTGGTGGAGGAAGCACCCGCCGAGGAGCCGGAGAATGTGATCGATCTGGAGCCGAAGGCAGAGATCACCTACGACGATTTCGCGAAGTTGCAGTTCCAGGTGGGAGAGATCATCGCTTGCGAGGCGGTAAAGAAGTCCAAAAAGCTCCTTTGCTCTCAGGTAAAGATCGGCAGCCAAGTACGCCAGATCGTGTCCGGTATCAAGGCGCACTACTCTCCCGAGGAGATGGTAGGCAAAAAGGTAATGGTAGTGACCAACCTTAAGCCCGCAGTCCTGGCCGGAATCAAGTCCGAGGGAATGATCCTCTGCGCAGAAGACGCAGAAGGAAATCTGGCTCTGATGGTACCCGAGAAGGTGATGCCGGCAGGAGCAGAGATTTGCTAAAAAAGAGTTGCATTCCACAAAAAAATATGATATAACAAAAGTGAAAGGGAAACCGGAGGACGGCTTACCCTGACAATTGAGCAACTAGCCTTTTACAAGGCCAGCCGCCATTAGTTGGGATAATGGCGGCTATTTTCTTTCCTTAAATATCTTATAGCCAAGACCGATAAGGGTGATTATTAGTAAACAAAACGGAATCAAATCAGAATATGGAACCATAATCAATCGCCCTCCGTTCGTAAGATCGGAGGGTTTTGTTCCCTCCGAAGGAGGGTAAGCCGCCCGGCTTCCGGTTTCCCTGTGGATAATATATCATATAGGAACGGATTTCAACTATATGTTTTGATAAAAGATATAACCCGAAATCAACTATAGTTGCATTGGGCAATTTTATATGATAAAATAATCATATAGATCTTAAGGAGGTGTTTTCTATGCTTGAACACAATATGCATAAAACCGCCGGAGGAAATCCGGCAAAATAATGATTTTACCGGAGGAAATATGACAAAGAAAGAATTTAAAGCGGCGATGCTTCGGGGACTCGGCAGATGCGTAAAGGCTGTGCGGCGGGAACCGGAAAAGTATCGTGATATTGTTTTATGGGCATGTACAAGGGATATCGCCTACGATGCCCAAAGCGAAGGTACACGCTCGTGGTACGTCTACACGATGGCAAATTCCTACCCTGACAAGGAAACGTTTATCTGTGCTGCAGCAGAAGCACTGAAAAAGTACCGCCCAAATAGAGGATGGGATTTACTACATCTAAGTGAACTGCTGATGTTTTTTGCGTGGGATGGATATGAATCCGCTCGACAGGCAGTGGAGGAGAAATATTGTGCGTTACTGGCAGATATGTATGCCCGAAAGCGTAGACCCAACCGCATATTCCATGAACTTTCAGATTTGGAGCAACTGGGTTTAGTGCTGACGGTTGACCGCACATCGTTTCTTCGCATTGCGGGAGATTTTGGTCGCCTATACCGGGAAAAGCGATATATGCAGGATGGAGACTTTCCTTGGTTTTTTGAATCAGAGGGCGGTCGGTACAGAAAGACGATGGAACGCGCCGCGAAAATGGATTGGAACATAGCTTGTTTCCTGCAAAGAGAGCAGGCATATATAGAGGAAAGGGAGGTAAACTGGGAACAGCGCAAGACGATGCCGGAGGAAAGGCGATCAGGAATCATGCTGTCCTTATGGTTGGCGAAAAAAGCAGATAGGGAGACGGTGGAACAGTATGCGCTTGCGTACCGAGAGCAGGACCAGCCGGAATTGCGTGCAAAAGCATTGGAAGCATTTAGCCGCTGTTCATATCCTCACGATCCACAGATCATCATCAAGGATACGCAATCGGACTGCGAAGAATTGCAAAAAGCGGCATGGCAAGCGTTGGAGAACGTTCGGCATTCTGCCGTGCGGAAATTTGCACTGAGCAATATGGCGAAAGGAATTCATACATTGGAGAACTTTGCGCTGTTAGCGATTAACTATTTGCCGGAAGATGGGGAGCTGTTGGAAATGCTGTTGCGCGAGCTGATAGCAAAAAGGGATTGGCACGGTGTCCATTCGGCAGGAATGTATATTTATCAGGCTTATCGCAAGGACAGCAAGGTCGCGCGTCCGAAACATTTGCTACCGTTGCTGTACGAAAATACCCCCTGTTCTTTTTGCCGGGAATCCGCACTGATGTATATGTCCAGACATCGGATGGTGACACCGGAAATTTTGGAAGAATGCCTGTGTGACAGCGATGAAGATATTCGCAGTTGGGCAAGAAAACGAAAAAGAAAAGGGTTGCATTCCACAAAAAATATGATATAACAAAAGTGAAAGGGAAACCGGAGGACGGCTTACCCTGACAGTTAAGCTACTAGCCTTTTACAAGGCCAGCCGCCATTAGTTCGAGTAATGGCGGCTATTTTCTTTCCTTAAAGATCTTATAACAAAGACCGATAAGGGAGATTAACAGAACGAAGCTAAACCATAAGTTCAAGAAAACCTAAACTAATTGTACCTGCATTGCCTTCTCTATTCACAAATTCGTGGTATAATATAGGTGAAAAGAACGAAGAGGTACAAAAAATGAAGTTATCACTTTCTGCAAATATAAGCAAACTGCGAAAAAAACGCTCTATGACACAGGAGCAATTGGCGGAAGCTCTGGGAGTTACCTTCGCCTCTGTTTCAAAATGGGAACGTGGCGTGGCGACACCGGAACTGAACCTGATAGCGAAGATGGCTGATTTATTTGGAGTTTCTCTTGATGCGATGGTCGGCTTTGAGGTACAAAACGGAAGTGTTATCGCGCTTGAAAAACGGATACACGAACTACAACGGCAGAAAGAATATGATGAAGCGTTCGTCGAAGCGGAAAAAGCATTGTTGAGATATCCAAACGATTTTCGCATTGTGTATCGTGCGGGCGAACTGTATTTGCTGGCAGGGATTGAGCAGAATCGAGAAAAATATCTGTATCGCTGTATTGAATTGTTAGAACGATCTATTTTGCTTTTATCACAGAACACCGATCCGCAAATCAGTGAGGCATCCATTCAAAGTGAGATCGCTCAATGTTATATAGGTCTTGACAAAACACAAAAAGGAATTGAACTTCTCAAGAAATATAACGTCAGCGGCGTACACAACTCGTTGATTGCTTTCACACTAACGGGCAATGATCTTTCAGACACAAACACACCGGAAACTGGATTGGAAGAGGCCGTTCCGTTTATGACATATGCTTTTGTCGCTGTCATATCCGATGCGATCCGTACCATGTTTGCTTATGCAAATTACTATTTCAGGAAAGACGATTACGTTTCCTGCCGCGAGGCCTTTCTTTGGCTGATCGATCTGCTTGAGCGTGTGAAAAAGGATCAAAACGCGTCTTGTTATGTGGATAAGGTGATTGCGCCTTGCTATTCCGGATGTGCAGCTTGTTCCTTGCTTCTCGGTGAAACGGAAAAGGTTGAGCCGTATATGAAACGTGCCTATCAAGCGGCCATTCGATTTGATTCCGAGCCGGTTTATCAAATCGGGAACATGAGATTCTGTATCGGAGACATACAGAATGAAACCGCATACGATGATCTCGGGGAAACCGCTATGGAGGCGGTTCTCAAACAGATCACACAGGAAAATGGTAATGAGCAACTGCTGAATATCTGGAACAAAATCGTGAAAGAGGAAACCTGCGGAGGTGAAGAATGAAAAACAGAAAGATAGATATTCGTCCATATACAAAACAATTTTACAAAGGAAATGTTGTAAGTTTCGCGATCGCAATGAGTGAACCGCTATTTGGAGCTATCGCCGCGATGCTCATTTCCTGGTTGATGCAACAGCTGATTGATTTGATCGGAGGATATGAGACCGGATTTACGCTGTTTCAACTTACCTTGATTACGTTGGTGCTGATTGGAGGAATCCCGGTTGTCTATATGATTTCCTACCACTCTAAGCCGAAATTTATTACAAGGGGAATTTCCGGGTATAAAGAATATGTTTTCGGTGAACTCACAAAGAAAAACATATCTGCTTTTTCCGGTGAGAACTCTTCAACCTACATATCCGCACTTACCAATGATATTCAGGTAATTGAGCAGGGATATTTGCGGAATACATTTTCTCTGGTAGAGAGTGTGCTTTCTTTTATCGGTGCAATGGTTTTGATGATATGGTACAGTCCTCTGCTTACCTTGATCGCAATCGGCCTTTTTCTGCTCCCTTTGATCGCGGCTATTCTGACGGGCAACAAAGTTGCGGAGGAGGAGAAGAAGGTTTCAGACAGAAACGAGGCATACACTTCTGCATTAAGGGATTGTTTGGGCGGCTTCTCGGTGATCAAATCCTTTAAGGCTGAAGCGCAAATGATTCGTATGTTCAAAGAAAATGTACGGGAGCTTGCAAAGGTACAATGCGGGAAGCATAAAATGAATACTCTTGTTCAGATGTTCGGTGCTGTCGCAGGAATCACGGCCCAACTTGGCGTGTTCGTTTTTGGCGCGTATCTTGCAATGTCCGGAAAAGGCATTACTGCGGGTACTACTTTGATTTTTGTACAGTTGATGAATTACGTTCTTAGCCCGATCGAGGTGATTCCAACTTGCATTGCGGAAAGAAAGGCCGCCAAGGCTTTGGTTGAGAAAATTGCAGGTGCATTAGAGACAAACGTTAGGGAGGAAGCAGAAAGCGAGATCGTAAAAATTGAGCGTGGTATTGTGATAAAAGATCTGTCTTTCGGATATGAACCGGAAAAGCAGGTGCTGGGAAACATCAATTGTACATTTGAACTTGGCAAGAAATATGCGATTGTCGGCGCGTCCGGAAGCGGCAAATCAACCCTGCTGAATCTGCTTCTGGCATCCTATCAGAACTATGATGGAACGATACTTTATGATGATACCGAACTTAGAAAGATCAGCAGCAGTAATCTTTATGAAATGGAAAGCATCATTCAGCAGAATGTGTTCGTTTTCAACGCCACAATCAGAGACAATATCACCATGTTCCGCGAATTCCCCGAAGAAGAGATCAACGAGGCGATTCGCCTTTCCGGACTATCAGCGTTAACCCGGGAAAAGGGCGCAGATTATTTGTGCGGCGAGAATGGCTGCGGATTGTCCGGTGGTGAGAAACAGAGGATTTCCATTGCCAGGAGCTTACTCAAAAAAGCACAGGTGCTCCTCGTGGATGAAGCCACCGCAGCGCTGGATGCGGAAACCGCATATCAGGTTTCAAGTG
>JAFQDI010000232.1 GCA_017416055.1 Lachnospiraceae bacterium | reverse complement strand
CACAATGGCTGGAGAGAACCCTGGATGATTCTGCAAATCGGCGGATGTCTTTACCCGAAGGATTTCTCTGCTGCGATGCGATTCTTCGACTTGCACAAAATGTCACGAATGGATTGCGTGTCAATGAAAAAATCATCGAAAAGACGGTCAAGGAATATTTGCCGTTTATTGCTACCGAAAATTTGATGATGGAGGCGGTGAAGCGTGGCGGTGACCGCCAAAAGCTTCATGAAGTGATCCGTAGATGTTCCATGGAGGCAACTGCGAAGATGAAAGATGGAGAAGAGTGTGATCTGCTGTTCCGATTGATTGAAGAAGCAGAATTCAGCCTCACGGAAACAGAGTTGATTGAGCTTTTGGATCCGAAACTTTATATCGGAAGATGTCCCGAACAAGTTACGGAATTTCTACGGAAAATTAAGACGTTTCTTGACGGCGCGGAGAAAAAAACCGCAGAAATCAACTTGTAAGAAAGAGGTGAATACCATGGATCAGATCCTTGTTTTGGATTTTGGCGGTCAGTATAACCAACTGATTGCTCGACGTGTACGTTCCGAGCAGGTATACGCTGAAATCAGACCATATGACAAAATTACAATTGAGGAAATCCAAACCATCGGCTATCGGGGAATCATATTTACGGGAGGCCCCAACAGCGTATACAAAGAATCTTCTCCACATTATACATCCGAAATTCTGAACTTAGGAATCCCCATTCTCGGTATCTGCTATGGGGATCAATTGATTGCCTATATGGAAGGTGGAGAAATCGCTGCGGCGAAGCGTGGAAGAGAATATGGGAAAACCACGTTGGTTACGACGGAAAATGCTTTGTTCGAGGGAGTTCCAAGAGAAAGCATTTGTTGGATGAGTCATGGTGATTTTATCGAAACACCTCCTAAGGGATTCAGGACCATTGCAGCCACCGAAAATTGTCCATGCGCGGCGATGTGTGATGAGAGACGAAAGATTTATGGTGTCCAGTTTCATCCGGAGGTGACGCATACCGCTTATGGAAAACAGATCCTTCACAATTTTATTTTTAACATTTGCGGATGTAAGGCGGAATGGCGGATGGATAATTTCATCGAAACATCGGTGGAACGATATCGAAAGAGGCTGGCGGAGAAAAAGGTTCTTCTTGCACTTTCTGGCGGTGTGGATTCCTCGGTTGCTGCAGTTCTCATGCATAAGGCAATTGGAAACAATTTGACCTGTGTGTTTGTGGATCATGGCTTGCTCCGAAAAAACGAAGGTGATTTTGTCGAAGCCACGTTTGGAAAGAAATTCGGAATCCCACTGATCCGTGTGAATGCAGAGGAAAGATTCTTGAAGAAATTGAAGGGTGTGACCGATCCGGAGCAAAAACGTAAAATCATCGGTGAAGAATTTATCCGCGTATTTGAAGATGTTGCTAAGGAACTTGGGAAAATGGATGTGCTGGTACAGGGTACTATCTATCCCGATGTCATTGAAAGCGGAAAAGGCGATTCTGCTGTGATCAAGAGTCACCATAATGTGGGAGGTCTTCCGGATGTGATTGCTTTTGATGATATTGTTGAGCCTCTCAGAGATTTGTTTAAAGACGAAGTGCGGGAAATTGGAACACAACTCGGAATCCCTTCTGAACTTGTATGGCGTCAGCCGTTCCCGGGACCGGGACTGGCCGTACGTATCATCGGAGAAATCACAAAGGAAAAGCTGGATCTTTTGCGCGAAGCAGATGCTATTTTCCGTGAGGAAATTGACAATGCAGGATTGCAAGGCGTTGCAAATCAGTATTTTGCGGTATTAACTGAGATTCGTTCTGTTGGAGTGATGGGAGATGCCCGGACTTACGGTGATACGGTAGCTCTGCGAGCAGTGACGACGGATGATTTTATGACGGCAGAGTGGACTTACCTTCCACGGGAAGTGCTTGAAAAAGCCAGCAGTCGAATTACGAATGAAGTCAAAGGAATCACAAGAGTTGTATATGACATCACTTCCAAACCTCCGGCTACGGTGGAATGGGAGTAAATGTGTTGAGGAGGAGTGAAAGATTATGTGTGGAATCGTTGGATATACCGGGCTTCAGGAAGCTGCGCCGATCCTTCTGGAAGGGTTGAAAAGATTGGAATACCTCGGATATGATTCTGCGGGTATTGCGATCGTCAAGAATCGCCGCATTGCTGTCAGTAAGGTGACGGGAAGAATCGCCAATTTATGCGAAAAAACGGCCGACGGAAGAAACTGCCCGGGAAGGGTCGGAATTGGCCATACTCGTTGGGCAACTCACGGTGCACCGACGGATCGCAATGCACATCCGCATATGAGCAATGATGGCAGGTTTGCGGTTGTCCATAACGGTATCATTGAAAATTATACGGTACTGCGTGAAGAACTAATACAAAAGGGGTATTGTTTTGAAAGTCAGACAGATACAGAAGTAATCGTTCATCTGTTGGAAATGTATTACACCGGTGATTTGAAAACGGCAATTATGAAAACCGCAGCAAGGCTTCAAGGATCTTATGCTCTGGGGATCGTATGTACAGATGCCCCCCAAAAGGTCTATGTGGTACGGGAAGCCAGCCCGCTCATTCTCGGCATCGGTGCAGGGGAAAATTTCTTCGCTTCCGATGTTACGGCGTTGGTCCCATATACAAGACATGTGATGTATTTGGATGATGGAGAGTTTGCAGAAATTACACCAGAGTCCATTACTGTTTTTGATCCTGCAGGAAGACCAAATGAAAAAGAGATCAGCCGTATTACATGGGATATCCAGTCGGCAGAAAAGGGTGGATATGAACACTTTATGCTCAAGGAGATCATTGAACAGCCCAGAGCAGTAAAATCAGCACTTGCACCGAGGATCCAAGGGGAGGAGATCGTGTTGGATGCGATTGATTTTACAGATGAGTATCTGCGAAGCATCAACAATATTATCATCACGGCCTGCGGTTCTGCGTACTACGCTGGATGCGCCGGAAAAAATGCGATCGAAACATTGTGTCGTATTCCGGTTCAGGTCGAATTGGCAAGTGAACTGCGCTACAGCGATCCTTTGATCGATCCTCATACTCTGGTGATTGTGTTGTCTCAATCCGGAGAAACGGCGGATACCATAGCAGCGATGAAGGAATGTAAAAACCGCGGAGCAGTAACGCTGGCGATCGTCAATGTTGTGGGCAGCACGATTGCCAATATCGCTGATTACACGCTATATACATGGGCAGGGCCAGAAATTGCTGTGGCTACGACGAAGGGGTATACAACGCAGGTTTCGGTCTTATATTTGTTCGCTTTGTATGCGGCAAAAAAAATGGGGCGGATTGATGACAAAATGTATACTTCACTTTTTACATCCCTGAAGGCATTGCCTAAAAAAATTCAGGAAAGCCTGGATATGAATCCGGCCATTCCATCTTTAGCGAAAAAATATCATGAATCCGGATCTATGTTTTTCATTGGCCGCAACACGGACTATGCCGTGGCGCTTGAGGGCGCTTTAAAAATGAAGGAAATATCCTATATTCATGCGGAAGCGTATGCTGCCGGAGAATTAAAACATGGGACGATTGCTTTGATCGAAGAACATCAACCGGTGATCGCACTTTGCTGCAATGAAAAGAT
>JAFQDI010000231.1 GCA_017416055.1 Lachnospiraceae bacterium | reverse complement strand
CGCCAAAGAATACTGAACAGCTTCACCACAGCACTGGTTAACAGAACCGCCGGGAAGAATAAAATCATCAGTACCAAAAGCGGGTACGCCGCAACCTTTGCAAATGTCTCATTGCATCGACGGGCGATCATCTTCGGTGTAATCTCGCCGACAATCAGAATGATGATCGTCATCACGATCGTCACAATACTGGATGCCGTCTCCTCCGAGAGATTCGTCGAAGCGACCAGTTTCACTGCGATGACCGTCGCGATGGATGTCGCCGCGATATTCACCAGATTATTTCCGATGAGCACGGTAGACAGTGCATAGTCATAATGACGATAAATGAAATTCACCAGTTTCTGAACCCGGCTGGGATTTTCATTGTCTTTTTTCAGTTTTAGTTTGCTCAGCGATGTGTAAGCGATCTCCGTTCCGGAAAAAAACGCGGAGCCGATCAACAGAAAAATAATAATCACATATTCCATCGTCGTCCCTCCTTACATGAGCTGCAGGCCTTCGCCCGCGTCGCTCTCATCCTGAATGTCACCGACAAGTTCCTCCAAAAGGTCCTCCATGGTGATGATTCCCAACTTGTTTCGATTTTCGTCAATCACAAAAATCATATGTAATTTGTTCAGACGCATCCGCTGAAGCAATGCAGATATCTCGGTTTTACAATCAAATATATAGGGTTTGAGCAAGATTTTTCGCAGTAAAATCGGCTTGCCCGTCACGTAATAGCTGAGAAATACGTTCACAGGCAGGATACCCACGATATTGTCCTTACGTCCTTCATATACCGGCAGACGGGAATAAGGCATGGTGACCGCCAGTTCCGCCAGCTCATCAAGCGGGATCGTGCTGGGTACGGAAACCACTTCGTCGATGGGAATCATAACATCCTCAGCCAGCTTGTCCCGAAACTCAATGGCAGAATTGACCAGTGCCTGCTTTTCCGGTTCCAAAACACCCTCGTCCTCAATCGTCTCAATCAGACTCAACAGCTCCTCCTCCGTCACCGTCTTCGACTCATCGGTCGACAAAAACCGGGACATCAAGGTGGAAATTCCGGAGAAAATCGCTGAGATCGGGGTCAGAATCTTCACCAAAAGCACCATACTGGGCGCAAAGAAAAGGGCGAATCCCTCGCTGCGCGCCTTCGCCAGACTCTTCGGAATCATCTCAGCAAACAGATATACGATCACTGTCGTCAACAGGGTGCCATAGATAACATACTCCTCAGAGAACTGCTGCATCACGAGCAGTGCGGAAAGAGATGCACAGGCCGCATGAAAAATATTGTTTCCGATCAAGATTGTGGTCAATGTCTTGTCAAATCGATCACACACCCACAGTGCCTTTTTTGCACGCATATTTCCTTTATCCGCCATGGTTCGCAGTCGAACCTTGCTCACCGCAGTAAAGGCAGTTTCACAGCCCGCAAAGTATCCTGAGCATAGAAGGAAAAATAAGTATAATATACAACTATCTGGGTCCACGAATAAACCATCTCCTTTTTCATCATTTTATCAATATTATATAATAGATGCTTAGTAATTGCAAGTGCCGTTCTCAGAATTAATACTGCCCGGCAAGCAAGCTCACCGGGCAATCACTTCTATCGGATTATTTGTTCTCCTGTACCTCGATCTTGCGGATCTCCTTGGTGCGGATCTCCTTGCAGATCTCGGAAATGAACAGGTCCAGATCTTTCATGCCTTCATCGCCCAGGTAGCGGCTTCTTACGGATACCTTTCCTTCTGCCTCTTCCTTCTCGCCGACTACCAGCATATAAGGAACCTTTGCAAGACGTGCCTCGCGGATCTTGTAGCCAATCTTCTCGGAACGCTGATCAACATGTACCTGCACTCCGTTTGCCTTCAGCTCCTTGCCAACCTTTGCCGCATAGTCCAGATACTTCTCGGAAATCGGAAGCACGCGAACCTGCTCAGGGCACAGCCATGTCGGGAACAGACCGGCATACTTCTCGATCAGCCAAGCTAAGGTACGCTCATAGCAGCCCATGGAAGTTCTGTGGATGATGTAAGGACGAACCTTGTCACCGTTCTGGTCAATGTAGTACATATCAAACTGTTCAGCAAGCAGAGCATCCCACTGGATAGTGATCATGGTGTCTTCCTTGCCGTATACATTTCTCGCGTTAATATCTACCTTAGGTCCGTAGAATGCTGCCTCGCCAACATCCTCAACGAAAGGAATCTCCAGCTCCGTAAGAATATTGCGGATGTGCTGCTCCGTCTCCTCCCAAACCTCGGGTGCGCCGATATACTTTGCGCTGTTCTCCGGATCCCACTTGGACAGATGATAAGTCACATCCTCCTCAACGCCCAGTGTAGTCAGACAGTGCTTAGCCAGTGCCAGACAGTTTTTGAACTCTTCAACCATCTGGTCAGGGCGAACGATCAAATGACCCTCGGAGATCGTAAACTGACGAACACGGGTCAGACCGTGCATCTCGCCGGAGTCCTCATTTCTGAACAGTGTGGAGGTCTCACCGTAGCGAATCGGCAGATCGCGATAAGACTTCTGGCTGTTCTTGTATACATAATACTGGAAAGGACAGGTCATAGGACGAAGGGCAAACACTTCCTTGTCCTTCTCCTCATCGCCCAGCACAAACATGCCGTCTTTGTAGTGATCCCAATGTCCGGAGATCTTATAGAGATCACTCTTTGCCATCAGAGGAGTCTTGGTGCGGACATATCCCCACTCATTGTCCTCCAGATCCTCAATCCAGCGCTGCAGTGTCTGGATGATCTTCACACCCTTCGGCATCAACAGGGGAAGACCCTGACCGATGACATCAACGGTGGTAAATAACTCCATCTCACGGCCAAGCTTGTTATGGTCACGCTTCTTGATGTCCTCAAGATGCTGCAGATACGCCTCCAGTTCCTCCTTGGTCGCAAATGCACTTCCGTAGATACGCTGAAGCATCGCGTTCTCGGACTTTCCTCTCCAGTATGCCCCAGAGGAAGAAGTCAGTTTGTATGCCTTGATGCCCTTGGTACTCATCAGATGAGGGCCGGCGCAGAGATCAACAAAATCGCCCTGTTGATAGAAGGAAATGATTGCATCCTCGGGAAGATCGCGGATCAGTTCAACCTTGTAAGGCTCACCCTTCTGCTCCATAAAAGCGATCGCTTCCTCACGGGGCAGCGTGAATTTTTCCAGTTTCTCACCTTTCTTGATGATCTTCTTCATCTCTTTTTCAATATTGTCCAGATCCTCTCTGGAGAAAGGCTCTGACTCAAAATCATAGTAATATCCGGTATCGATCGCCGGTCCTATTGCCAGCTTCGCGTTCGGGAACAGGGTCTTTACCGCCTGCGCCAGCACATGGGAACAAGTATGACGAACTACCCGAAGGCCTTCGGGATCTCTCGCCGTCAGAATATTTAAGGTGCAGTCATCCTCAATCACGGTACGAAGGTCAACCACCTCGCCGTTCACTTCGCCTGCACAGGCCATTCTTGCCAAACCTTCGCTGATATCAAACGCGATATCAATGACAGACTTTGCACTCTCGTACTCTTTCACAGAGCCATCTTTCAGTGTGATTTTCATCTCTTTTTTCCTCCTTTTCAACTATGCTTTGCACTACAGATTTGAATGCAAAAAATCCCTGAGCAACGCTTACACGCTGCTCAGGGACGATACAATACTACCGCGGTTCCACCCTCGTTGCTACACCGTCACCCCGTGTTCATCACGGGAACGGTCTACCACTCAATTCGACGTTAACGGTGTCTGCCGGGCCGGATTGGGGCCGCTCCAGGGTGGTCTTCACATGGTCTGCAATAAGGCACTCGCACCGATATGTGCCCCTCTCTGAATCACTTCCCCATGCTACTCTTCCTGTCAATGCTTTGACATATTCTTAGGGTAATATAGAACAATTTTTTTCAATTGTCAAGTCCATGTGGCGAAAAAACCGATTATTTCCACCCGCTGGGGTCCTGAACAAGCCCCATGTCCACCGCGCGCTGGAGGCGATACACATTGCCCTCCTTGATCAGGATGAACTGAAACTCCCCGTTACCACCCTGACGGATGAACGGAACCATTCCGTTTTTCATCGAGTCCTTTGCATCGTTCATCGCGATATCCATAGACACCGTATCTACCCCGGTGTAACTGTAATATCCGTTCAGATACGGCAAAATCCACATGTTATCACGGTCTTCGTACGGCTCCAGTTTCTGCGTATCCAGGAAATATCCGGTCACTGTGAACTTGCGAACATCGGAAGGAGCTTTCAATGGCTCCATCATCTCCTTGAACATCAGGCTCAGCACTTCATTGACCTTCTCTCCGGCTTCTGCACGATAAAATACAATATCGGGACATTTCGCCGGAGAATAATTGTCATCTTTCGTTCCTGCGATCCGCTGCACGACTTCTCCGTTGTAATCGCCAAACCACTCAACGATCTCCTGCAGTTCCATCACCGGCACCAATGCGCTTTCCACGCGTGTGCAGTTCTCCTGAATCCCTGCTTCCATCACCGGTACCCGACGGTCATAATCAAAGCTGCTGTCCGTAAACGTGACAGCCTTCGCAAGCGACTCTGCTTCCTTCGCGCTGACTGTCGTGCGATCGAGATACAACATATATCCGCAATACGTTCTCTCTGTCAGATACACATAGATACTCACCGGATAAGTACAACGATTCTTCGCCTCACTCTCAGACGCTGCAAACCGCTTTTCAACCAGCCACTGCTCATAATTTGCTCCGACACTTTTCTTCATCTCATACTCATATCGAATGACACTGTCGGATGAAGTCTCGCGGTTCTTCTGTGCCGGTTCCTGATCGCTTCCAAACTGATGCTGAAGATACAGACCAAGATCGTCATGGCGAACGGTTTTCGTCTCTTTCATTTCGCCCATATCGCTGAAATCCCACGATGCAAACCAACCGCAGAAGATGTTGTCTCGATAAATCTCCACACCGTCTCCCACATAGAGGTATGAAAACCCTTTCACCTCGTCCATGTTTGCGAATGTGGACTCAAACACTGCACGTGCGTAGCTTTCCAACGTCTTCGCCGTCTTTTTTCCGTCAAAGCCGAACGTCTTCATGCTGCTTCCGGCGGGCTCAGTCTCTTTTTCCGTCTCCGGCTCGGTTTCCGTTTCGGTCGGAGCTTCTGTCGATTCCTCTTTGCCCTCTGTCGTAACCGGATCTTCAGGTATGATCACCGGTGGATCAACTCGGTCGCAACCGCTTAACAACACTACCAAAGCAATCATGACTAGTATACTTAATTTCTTTTTCATCTCGATCTCCTTATCACCGGTCGCCGCGTCCGACGACATGTTCAGGTTTAATTTCCCCTTCTGCCATCAGTTTATAAAAAGATCTTTTTCGTGTCAATCATTCCGACGCAAATGTAATACAAGCTTAATTTCGTTGTAACATTTGAGATGAAGTTGTAATAATTTTGAAACAATCAGAGTTTGGAAACCATCCATTCGCAGATGTCAGCAAACACGGTATCGCGATCCACCTCATTGAGAATCTCATGACGGTCCTCGGGATAGAGTTTCAACGTAACGTCCCGTACCCCCAATGTTCGGTACTGTTCATATACTTTCGGAACATCCTTCGCACCGCCCACCGGATCGTTTTCTCCGGCATTGAGCAGAATCGGAATATCCCGGCGGACCTGCCGGCAAATACTACCATCTGCCAACTGAGCAATCACCGAAAAGAAATCCCGATATGCCCCCGCGGTAAAGGTAAATCCACATAATTCATCCGCCACATAGCGGTCACAGTTTTCCTCATTTCTGGACAGCCAGTCTGCTGACGTTCTGGCCGGTTCAAATGCCTTATTATATCCACCGGTCGACATCGCCAGAAGAAGCTTGCTGCGATGATGATCTCCCCTGATTGCTTTGATCAGTCCGGCAACCATCCGTCCGGCTCCGGCTACTGCTCCCGGGATTTGCCCGGTTCCCATGATGATCGCACCGGCCAGTTTATCACTGTGGAGGGTCAGATAACGGCGCACCATAAACGATCCCATGCTATGCCCTAAGATAAACCAGGGCTTCTCACCGAACCTCTCCTTCCCGTAACCGGTCACACGATGGATATCTGCCAACACGATCTTATCTCCATCTTTTTTTGCAAAGAAGCCCATATCCTTCCGATCATTCAATGACTGTCCGTGTCCCAAATGGTCATGACCGATCACAGCAAAGCCCTGCTGTGTCAGATATATCGCAAACTCATGATAACGGTCGATGTGCTCCGCCATCCCGTGAACAAGCTGAAGCACCGCCCTGATCTCACCGTTTTCCGGCTCCCAAACAATTCCGTGAAGCGTTGTCTTTCCATCTTCTGAAGGAATGTAAAAATGTTCTTTTCTCATGTGATCTCCTCCTATTCCTCTGCTGTTTTTTCCAATGCCGCCCGCAACTTGCTCAGTGCACTTTTTTCGATGCGGCTTACGTAGGACCTGCTGATTCCCATGCTCTGTGCGATTTCCCGCTGAGTCATCTCCCGCCGGCCAAACAGTCCGTATCGCTTGCTGATGATCTGCTTTTCCCGTTCCAAAAGCACTTCTCCCAGCTTGCGATACATCTCCTCGATCTGCCTGCGGACGGCAACCTTCTCCAGCACATCCATGTCCTCTGCTTCGATGATGTCCACCAGACTGATCACGTTGCCCTCCTTATCTGTCCCGATAGGTTCGAAAAGAGATACCTCACGGCTTCGTTTCTTCTCCGCACGCAGGTGCATCAGGATTTCATTTGCTATCCTGTTGTGGCAAGCTCACATCATTTTTCTTTACTGCCAGTATATCACCTATCTGTTATTTATTCAAGTATAGTCATTACTCTGCTCCCGTTTCCTCGTGACAGACCGATTGCGTCTCTGATTCTTTTCCAGCCTCAATTGCACCCGCACCCAATCCTCTCCCAAAACCAACGGTTGATGTTTTCCTACTGCCACAATCCATTCTCCCGGGTTCCTCATCTGATTTGTTTTTCCGGGCCGCTGCAGTGTTCGGTTATAGGCAATCGCGCCATATTTTCCCGACCATTTCTCCTCACAAACAAACAGGGGAACGTTCCGTTCTCCAAAATACGTTTGCAGTGCTTCATCTGCTGCCGCATAGACCGGATTAGACAAAATTGCCCTAACCGCCGGTGGCGTGAACCTTTTTCCGCTTCTGGTTCGTTTTCCTTCCCGAAACAGTTCTTCTGCCGTTTCTTTCAACGATTCCGTTTTCAAATAGTACCGGTAAATTGACCTAACCAATTCTCCTTCGGATTCAATCACCTTCAATGCACAGCATCGCTTTGTCCGGCCATCCACTGTAACCGTCAAAACGCTCTCTGACCGATACCCAAGCGGTGTTATTCCACCCAGCCACCGCCCTGTCTTTGCAAGTTCCAGCATATTATCACGGATCCGCTCTGCAATCGTCTCACGTTCCAACTGGGAAAACACCGAGGCAATGTACATCATCGCCCGCCCCATGGGCGAAGACGTATCAAACTGTTCTTTGATGGAGATGAAATCCACTTCCAGATGATTAAGTTCCTCGATGAGTCCCGCAAAATCCCCAATATTTCGGCTGATCCGATCCAGACGGTATACGATGATTTTAGAGAGCTTCCCCTGTCTGGCATCCTTCATCATCTGCTTGAACTGTGGCCGATCCAGTGTTTTGCCGGAAAACCCTTCGTCCTCGTAAATTTTAAATCTGCAGTTGGTTTCTCTGCATTCATCCGTCCCTGCTTTGCCATTTACTGCTTCTGTCGACATGATATATCTTCGGCAGAGCTCAATCTGATTTTCGATACTCTCCCCTTTCCCTGTGAATTTTGACTTTCGTGAATAGATTGCGATCTCCCTTGCCGCCGTATTATCTTGTTTTTTACGCATAAAAATCCCGGAAATGAACAGACTGTCCTCATATCCAGTCTATTCCTCTCCGGGATCTCTTTATTCGTTATTCATCTCGCCGGGATACGGATCTCGCCGACCGCTTCGGTCTCACTCCTCAGCGTCATCCTCCGGCATACGCATACCCACGGTGTCGGTTACCGGAAGGGAGAACACGACCGAGTGTGCCTCACTGCCGAGTCCTGCCTGTTCCATGATTGCCTTCATGATACGGTTCTTGTCTTTTGTCCGCACAACGATCAACAGAATCTCCTTCTCCTCCGCCAGAGATACCCCTAAAAAAGTCTCCGCATGTTTTGTCCCGGTGCCCTTCGCGTGGATCACCGTTCCGCCGCCCGCATTCTCTGATCTGGCAGCATCCATAATCAACTCGCTATATCCCTGGTTCGCGATCACCACCAACAGTTCCTGATCTGTACCTTTCAATGTCGCTTCCTCTCCCTTCTCATAATTCTGACCATCGGTAAAATACATCAGTGCTTTCTTTCCGCCGATACTGGAAAGCGGCACGGTAAAAACGATTCCTTTGCCCGGAATGTCAATCTGAAAGTTCTTTCGGAGTCCTTTCTTGATCTCCTTCCATTTTTCTCCGGTCACCACGGAAAAGGATACTTGTTTGTCACTTCCCTGAAGGCCGAAATAGTCCAAAATCTCGCTGGCTGCGGTACCCTCTCCCAGCGTCTCAAGCACCATCGAAACACCGCAGCTCTGATAAAATTGTGTGAAGCGTTTAGATTTATGATGATTTACAATACTGACCATCCAATATAATTCGCTCATACGATCTCCTTTCTCTGCTACAGTTCAATGATGTCATCGTCGCTATCAAGCCCATACACAGGAACCGGTACCGGCGTCGGAACAGGTTTCTTTGCAGACGCTTTTTTCTTCAGCTGCGCAAACAGACCCATCAACTGAATCGTGATCAACGGTGTCATGGCAACCATCGCCACCACACCGAACGCATCGGTTACAATATTTCCACCCACTGCAATGCAGGCACCCTGCGCAAACGGAAGCAGGAATGTCGCTGTCATCGGACCGGAAGCAACACCACCGGAGTCGAATGCGATTGCAGTGTACATCTTCGGAACAAAGAAGGAAATCAAAAGTGCCACCGCATAACCGGGAACCAGGAACCACAAAATGGAGATTCCCGTAAGAACACGAATCATGGCAAGTCCGATGGAAACCGCAACACCGACGGAAAGTCCGGTGCCCATCGCTGTCGCGGACACAGCACCGTCAGTCATCTGTTCAACCTGCTTGTTCAATACGTAAACCGCAGGCTCGGCCTTTACGATGAAATAACCGATAAGCATACCGATCGGAACGATGATCCATGAATAATCAAGTCCTGCGATGACCTGTCCAAGATAATTTCCGGCGGGCATGAATCCCACATTTGCACCGGTCAGAAACAGAACCAGTCCAATATATGTATACACCAGACCTACGATGATCTTCAACAGCTGACGGCGTCGGAGCTTCAGCGCAAAAATCTGGAACAATCCGAAAAATACGATGATCGGAAGCAGCGATACAGCGATCTCATGAATATAAGCGGGAAGACCGCTTCTGAACAGGCTCCACAGTTCAATGGAGTCTCCGATCTCAGGGATCACGGGCGGTGTATAAAGGCTCTCTCCCGGATTGTACACCATGCCCAAGATCAGAACCGCAAGGATCGGACCGATGGAACACAGTGAAACCAAACCGAAACTGTCCTCCGCCGCGTTGCGGTCATTACGCACCGCAGACACACCGACACCCAGTGCCATAATGAACGGAACGGTCATCGGACCGGTGGTCACTCCACCGGAGTCAAATGCCACAGCGAGAAAATCCGCCGGCACAAAAAACGTCAATCCAAATGCAATCACATAAAACCCGATCAGCAACGCATTCAGCGGGATTTGTACCAGGATACGCAGCAGTGACAATGCAAGAAATGCACCTACTCCAAGTGCTACCGCAAGAATCAATGTCATGTTCGGAACAGACGGAACCTGTTCGGCCAGAACCTGAAGATCCGGCTCCGAAATCGTAATGATCACACCCAGCAAAAAGGACAGGCTTAAAATCAGCCATACCTTCTTTGTTTTTGTCATGGTGGTCCCGACCCTCTCGCCCATAGGCGTCATGGCCATCTCCGCACCTTGAGTAAAAAACATCATACCTACAATCAGCAGCACTGCTCCCAGCAAAAAACATAATAAAATACTGGGAGAAATCGGTGCTATGCTAAAGCACAATACAATGACGATTCCCAGAATCGGTAGCACTGCCCGCAAGGCTTCCGTCAGTTTTTCCTGAAGTTTTGCCCGCATTTCACGCATTCATCTGTCTCCTTTCAACGTTTGTATTGCTCAATAACCGTATAGCATTATCTATACATTTTGCCGCATAAGTTCCCAGCCGACTGGCCCGCTTCACATCAAAGGTATCCACCGCTTTGATCAGTCCGATTGTCCCGATAGAGATCAAGTCCTCCGCCTCGCTCTCCGTGGGCGCATATTTCTTCACCACATGGGCAACCAGACGCATATTGTGAAGGATCAGTTTTTCCCGGGCCTGTGCACTTCCCTCTGCCAGTTCATTCAGATAATTCCGCTCCTCCGCGCCCTTCAGGGGTTTTAAAAATGTCTTCAATCCGAATGTTCCTTTCCGGCCCTTTACCTACAATTTATGCCCGACAGGTCACTAAAGTGCTTTTACACTTTTTGATTACAGCAGTTCTATAGCTTCGCTCACATTTGCGATCCCAACCAACTCTATCCCTTTCACGGAAGATGCTTGTGAAAGACAGGTCTTGGGCAGGATACAGCGAGTGAACCCAAGTTTTGCTGCCTCTCTCACTCTCTGCTCTGCGCTGTTTACACTTCGCACTTCGCCGGCAAGACCAACCTCGCCGAAGATCACCGTCTTTTCATCGACAAAACTGTTCTTGAAACTGGATGCCAACGCCATCACAATCGCTAAATCGATCGCCGGCTCACTGATCCGTATGCCACCGGCAATATTCACATAGGCATCCTGATCTCCCAGATGAATCCCAGCACGCTTCTCCAACACTGCCATCAAAAGATTTACACGGTTATAATCTGCACCCGCCGCCGTGCGTCTGGGCATACCAAAATTGCTGCGGCAGACCAGTGCCTGTACTTCCAGGAGAATCGGCCTGGTTCCTTCCATCAGACAGGCTACCACCGATCCCGATGCTTTTTCCGGCTTTCCGCTCAACATAAACTCGGAAGGATTTTCTACCTCTCTGAGACCGATCTGTGTCATCTCGAACACTCCGATCTCGTTAGTCGAGCCAAAACGGTTTTTTACCCCGCGCAAAATGCGGTAAGTGGCGCTGCGGTCGCCCTCAAAATAGAGCACGGTGTCCACCATGTGCTCCAAGACTCTCGGCCCGGCAACCACACCTTCCTTCGTCACGTGCCCAACAATAAAAATGCTGATCCCGTATCCCTTCGCCAGATTCATCAACACCGTGGTTGCCTCTCTCACCTGGCTGACACTGCCCGGTGCGCTCGTACCATCCTCACTGTACATGGTCTGAATCGAGTCGATCACCACAATCTCCGGACGATTCCGCTCAATCATGTCCTGAATCGTTCGCAACGATGTCTCACATAAAAATTTCAGATCACCGGTAAACTCGCCCATACGATTTGCCCGAAGCTTAATCTGTCGCAAGGACTCCTCTCCGGAGATATATAGAACAGACCTGCCATCCGCCGCCAGATTACGGCAGACCTGTAAAAGAATCGTGGATTTTCCGATGCCGGGATCACCGCCCACCAACACCAACGACCCACCGACGATACCGCCGCCAAGCACTCTGTCCAGTTCATCCATGCCGGTAGATATCCGTGCATCGTCAGCTGTATCCACTTCTTCAAGCTTCACCGGCTCAGCACTCAATCCAATTTTGATACTCTTCGCTGCTGGTGAGCGACGCTCTGTCGGAGCCTCCACCATCGTATTCCACTCGCGGCAGCCGGGGCATTGTCCCACCCATTTGGACGACTCATGCCCGCAGTTGCTGCAAAAAAATGCTGTCGCTTTCGCCTTTGCCATCTGTTTCTCCCTATCCTCTGACTACAAATCGCAACTCGTTATTGTATACGCGCAGACTCACTTTGTCTCCCGGCTTGACATGGCCGTTCAATATCTCCTCTGCCAGCTTATCCTCTACCAGATTCTGAATTGTTCTGCGCAAAGGCCGTGCACCATACTTTTTGTCATATCCCTTCTCAATCAACAGCGTTTTCGCACTGTCTCCTGCCGTCAACGTGATATCCATCTGCGCCTTCGTTCGTTTACTCAGATTGTTCATCATGATGTCCACGATATCCTTCATCTGCTCCTTATTCAACGCATGGAACACGATGGTCTCGTCGATACGGTTCAAGAACTCAGGTTTGAACATGCGCTTCACTTCTTCCATCACACCGTTTTTCATGGACTGATATGCCGCCTCCTCGGTGGCTGCCGCGCCGAATCCCAGTGTCTTCGGTTCGATGATCCGCGCTGCTCCCGCATTGGATGTCATGATCAAAATGGTATTTTTGAAGTCTACACGCCGTCCTTGTGCATCGGTGATATGACCGTCATCCAATACCTGAAGTAAAATATTGAACACGTCCGGATGAGCCTTCTCGATCTCGTCAAACAGGATCACCGCATAGGGGTTTCGTCGAACTTTTTCGCTCAGCTGTCCGCCCTCATCGTAACCCACATATCCGGGCGGTGACCCCACCATCTTGGACACACTGTGCTTCTCCATATATTCAGACATATCCATACGGATCATCGCACTTTCCGTGCCGAATATCGCCTCTGCCAGTGCCTTGCACAGTTCGGTCTTTCCCACGCCGGTAGGTCCAAGGAATAAAAATGACCCGATCGGACGTCTGGGATCTTTCAATCCGACGCGACTGCGGCGAATCGCCTTGGACACCGCGATCACCGCCTCATCCTGTCCGACCACACGCTTGTGCAAAATGGTTTCAAGCGTCTTCAGCCGCTCAGCCTCACCTTCCGTCAGTTTCTGCACCGGAATCTTCGTCCACGCGGAAACCACATCCGCAATCTCCTTCTCTCTCAAAACCGGGTTTGCAGACTCCGATGTCCCGGCAGCTGCGCCCAGTGTCTCCAGGCGTTTATAGATACGGTTTCTCTTTCTCTTACCATTCGCGACCAGCTTTTTCTCTCCGTCGCGCATTGCAATCAACAATTCCTCATCCAGTTTAACCAATTCCGCCTGCAATTCACTCTGAATGGCATCCTGCTTTTTGGGTTTTTGGGTGTTTTTCAATCGCAGATGAGAGGATGCCTCATCCATCAGATCGATCGCCTTATCCGGCTGGAACCGATCATTGATATAACGGGATGACAATTTCACCGCCGCTTCGATCGCTTCGTCGCTGATCTCGACCTGATGATGTTCCTCGTAGCGACTGCGCAATCCCTTCAAAATCGCAATCGTCTGCTGCTCTGACGGCTCTTCGATCATCACCTGCTGGAAACGTCTCTCGAGTGCGGTATCTTTCTCAATGCGTTTGCGATACTCCTCAACGGTCGTGGCTCCGATCACCTGGATCTCACCTCTGGCCAGTGAAGGCTTCAAAATATTTGAGGCATCCATCGCTCCCTCTGCGCCGCCGGCGCCGATGATCGTGTGCAACTCGTCGATAAACAGAATCACGTCTCCGGCATCGTGAACCTCACTGATCACGTTTTTGATCCGCTCCTCAAACTCACCTCTGTATTTCGACCCGGCCACCATTGCGGACAGATCCAGACTCATCAGTCGTTTCTTCTGCAAAGTCGCAGGTACATCTCCTTCAGCAATGCGAATTGCAAGTCCCTCAGCCACTGCAGTCTTTCCCACACCGGACTCACCAATCAGGCAAGGGTTATTCTTCGTTCTTCGGCTCAAAATCTGGATCAGACGCTCCGTCTCCGCCTCACGTCCAATCACCGGATCAAGTTTTCCTTTTCGCGCCTGTTCCGTCAGATCATGGCTATATGCCTCCAGTGCCGCACCTGTCATTCTGCCTCGCATGGCAACGATGCGCAGTTCCATCTCTTCCTTGATTTGATCCGGCTTCAGCCCCATATTTCCCAGCAACTCAACAAACACCTTCTGGAGATTTGCCCCCATAGTGTTCATAATCCTGGCCGCACAACTATCCTGATCAGTCACGATCGACAACAGAATGTGCTCGGTTCCAATCAACGGCGCGCGAAAATGAAGTGCCTCTTCGCGGCTCTGTGCCAACACCTGCACTGCCCTCGGTGAAAACTCATCTCCCATCAGTCCAAGCGGCACCTCCGGTGCGATCAATTCCTCAACCATCCTCTCAGCAGCGCGAAGATTAACACCATTTTCCGCCAAAACTCGTCCGGCCACACCGCTTCCATCGCGAAGCATTCCCAAAAGAAGATGCTCGGTGCCCACATATCCCTGACCTTGTCCGGCAGCAATCTCTTTGGCCAGAGCAATCACTCTGCGTGCGCTGTCCGTATATTGTTCAAACATACTTTACTGTCCTCCAAATCTGTCCATAATACGATCGATCAGCTCATGTACCTCGTCACGGCTGATGTTCTTGCAAACGGCTTTCGCCAAAATCACCTGCAGACCTTCGTAGGTTTCCTCCAGTGCCCGCAGTTTATCCAAATCAAGCGACACCACCGCCCCTTTACGTCGATCAAGCTGAAGGAATCCTTCCTGACGAAGCACAGCGTATGCCTTGTTCACGGTATGCATATTTATCCCGATTTCCTCTGCCAGTGCACGCACTGAAGGCAACGTATCACCCTCACGAATCTGCTCAGTTGCAATTCCGAAAATGATCTGATTCCGTAACTGAATATAGAGTGCCTCATCACTACTAAAATCAATTTTCACTAACATGATCAACTAACCCCAGTTTAATTTGTTATAATCATTGTATAACAAAGATGTAGGCTTGTCAACCGCCTAACCGGACTTATCCTCCAAAACGAAAAAGCAGGACAGCCTCGGCTTTTCTCCGATGTCATCCTGCTTTGTATCATGTTATTCGATGTCGTCCAGATCCAGATCTTCCAGTTCCAAATCATCGATATCTTCTTTGGTGTTTTTCTCTTCGGCCGTTTTGTCCACATCAGCCATGAAGTCCGCCATGCCTGCTACAATCGAGGCCAGTTCCTCCTGAATCTGCTTCTCTTCGTCCTCGTCCGCGGCCACGTCCTCATCGGTCACGTCTTCGTCAGACACCTCGTCCTCATCATCCACATAGTACTCTTCGTCCTCGTCAGAGTACTCTTCCTCGATATACTCCTCATCGGGATCATCCTCCGGACCATCTCCTCCTTCGGTTGCCTGATCCTTCTTGTCTCCCACAACAAACAACAAATACATTGCAAGCATGGATGCAAGCATGAGCACCATAATGATGAACATGAAGGTGTCTCTGCGGTTGATCTTTTTCAGTGTCTCTTCATAATAATCAATGTAGTCACCATTTACCGTAGGTGCCTCACTGCTTCCCGGTGCGTCTGTTTGGCCGGGCAGTTCATTTGAGCCGGAAGAAGTTCCGGGTTCTTTACTAACGGAGAGTTCCCATTTATTGACACGCTGAAGTGTTTTTTCCCCCGCATCAAAGCGATATAATGATATCACGCCATCCCAATTCATCGCGTAAAACACTGCGTATGTACTATCGACAGCATCGTTTCGTACCCATGCGTCAATCAACGTTCCCTCGTAGTTTACGGTGGACAGTCGGTATCCTTCCGGAATGCTCTCCTCTGCTTCAAACGGGATGACCGTGTATAATGCTGAGGTAATCTGAATTCCTACGTAAGGGTAAAATCCGTTCTTGTCTGCATCGTAAATGTACAACTTCGTCTCTGTTCCATCGGAAACCGGAAGCAGCAGCAAATCTTTTCCAATACCTTTCAGTGCTTCCACCTGTACACCATTAAAGGTATAGGTCACCTCCTCGAACCCTTCCGGTCTTGCAACCGCCCCGAGTGTTTCCTGCACACGACCGGTAACACTTCCGATCATAACCTGTAAACTGTCTTCCTCTGTCGGCTGATTTTCTGTCATCGGTGGCTCTGTCGGCTGATCACCTGCTGTCGGTGGTTCTATCGGCTGATCTGTTGTCGTCTCCTCCGGTGCTTCTGTCGTCGGAGGCGCTTCGCGGTAAACAAAAATTGCATACCATTTTACCGTTCCGTCCGCTGCGGTTACCTTAATATCAATGATATTCTTTCCAACCTGCAAATTGTCGTTGCTTCCCCACACATTGATTTTCCAAACTGCATCAACATCCGCGGTCACTGCATCGACAGTGATCTTAGTGACATCATAACCAACCGTCACATCATAATACATCTCATTCGGGTCAAATGCAGGGGAAAGCGTTCCCGGATAGACACTCATGTCGTCCAAAAACGCGTTACTGGAAGGGCGTTCCGGCGGCTGAGTTGTAGGGGGCGGTGTGGGTGCCTCTGTCGTGGGCGGCTCTGTTGTGGGCGGCTCCGTTGAGGGTGCTTCCGTTGTCGGCGGCTCCGTTGTGGGTGCTTCCGTTGTGGGCTCAGTAATCG
>JAFQDI010000230.1 GCA_017416055.1 Lachnospiraceae bacterium | reverse complement strand
TGCATAAGCGCCTCCTCAAAAGCTGACCAGCATCACGGTCAATATTTTCCCTCATTGTACCGTAAAATGATGATGGTTGCAACCAATACTGGTCAATGAGGAGAGAGCTTATGGAACAGAAAATCCGTCGTGACCGCAACATAGGGTCTAACCTAAGGCGGCTGCGTGATCAGTATGGCATTTCCCAAGAGAAGCTCTGCGCCGAACTCCAGCGCCGCGGCTGTGATCTTGGCAGAACCGCTTACGCCAAATATGAGTCTGGAGAATTGAATATTCGGGCAAGCGTTCTTATTGAACTGCACAAGATCTATAACTGCAGTTATGATGAGTTCTTTGCCGGCTTAGACGAATGAATATCGGGGCAGCACAAAAGTGCTGCCCCGATATTTATTCTTTGATTTCGAAGATGTATTCCAGCGCATAGTCTGTCCGGAGGATAATTTCACTCAGTCTTAAAATGTTGATCGGTACACCGAATTTCTTAAAACGGCGATCGGACTCAATCCGTTCAATTACTCGCCGGCCTATCTCTTTTCGATTATCATATACCGCCTGCTTCAGATCATTCCAAGTTGGGAAAAGATAGTGTGGCAAACACACCATGACCCGGACCCGGTCAAATGTCGCTGCGTTAGGGTTTTCCGGCGTCCGCTCGTATTCGGGCGAATCTATCCGTTGGATGAGCCGATCAAGCATACTCCATTGCGGTTCTTTGTGGTACACCAGTTCCGTTTCAATGAAAACTTTCGCACAATCCAGTAAAGTCTCACCAACCTTGAACTGCTTGACTGCTTTGTTCCACACATTCATATTGAACGAGGTGTAGTCCATCACCCGGAAAATGCGGGATCTAATTCTTCCCTCATAAACAAATTGGGTAGAGTCCTTATCGATGCAGTAAATCTCGTCGTCATTAAAATAATATGTGTTACCACCCACTTGACGCACTGGTCTTCCGATGATTCCCTCATCCAAAAGGAATTGCCTAGCGACAGAAGCGAGGTCCTCTCCTGATATACTCTCAATAAGCGGAGAGATCTTGGGAAGAAGAAAACGCTCCACATTGTACTTGATACTGTAACAATACCTAAACGATGTGACAGCATTGTCCCACGCATCCAGCGGAATAAAAGTCGGTTTCCACAGCGGCAAGGCGGCCAGATGCTGGTTCTTTTCTGTCAGCGATATGTGGCTGATGACATGGTAATACCCAGCGGTCGAAAAGAAATATACTTTCGCTTCTCCGGTACTGCTTTTCCCTCTGTGGATTGGCATATCCAGAATTCCTTCTTCCACGAGTTTGTCTGCTATCATCCCGGCGACGATGCTGCGAAGGCATCTACGACCGGATTGTTCTTTTTTTGCACCCATATGGCATCTCCTTCCTTGCTCGTCTGGACAGTGTAGTCTTTTCGAGCACAATTCACCAGGAGGCACAGTTCCTGGTTTGAAAAAAGTGCGCCGCGAGAGAGTTGTCTCTTGCAGCGCACTTTGTGGGTCAATCGCTTAGCTGTTTACGATACCGCGAAATTGCTTCCTGAGCGGAGATAACATTTCTCCCAGAATTAAAGGCTGATTCGATTTCACCAATGCATGCTTCTGCGGCACTAAGCTTGTCTGCGAGTGACGAAATATTCCTCAGTAAGATGAGCTTATCCTCTTCATGAGAAGCGGATGCTTTTGCCATTGCCAACATCATATCCTCAAGCGCATCGCTCCTGATCTTGGAAACGATGTTTTCAGGCAGAGCGACGAATAGCCAATCCCAATCGAAATTGTCCAGGTCTGCTTCAAGCACATCGCTGAGCTTCTTGTCGATCGACACATCTACCGGGCTTTCATCCGGTCCAATCACCTCAAAGGCATGGAAAATGCTGCTGTCTTCATTCTGCTCATATCCATAGCACAGCTTCACCTGATATTGATACTCCTTGCGCAGCTCAAACCCTTTGTGGCAGAAGCCCGTCAGGTCAGACAGATAATCTGATATCGCATCTGGATCCACCATTCCATCAGGTATCTGAACCTCTTTCGGCAATGAACCAAGATCTTCCGGGTTATCTACATCCCACTCAATGTTGAAGGCTTTCAAATAACGATTGCTATCCATGTGTAGTACCTCACTCTGTCAATTTTCCGAGGCCTCCACCAAACAGAAGCCACTCCAGATTCATGCCACGCTCGATTCTTCTAAGAGGGGGTGGATTGTCACCGAGCTTCACCTCGGTGACCTCACCGCTCTTGAAGTGAAGAAAGATTCGATATCCGAGATCAAAGAGTGCGGTCGATAAGAAGCAGGACTGATCCGTGTGGATATTCTTCACACGGAATCGTTTCGCCCGTTGCGCCTGATAATAGCCGATGAAAAACTGATGTCCTTTCGGCAGGTTACGAGGCATGGCCCAGTAGTCTTCGTACCAGTGATATTCCATGATCAATCCTCCGTTTCTGCACAGACATTGTGGATCAGCTCACTCATGCAGTCGAAGAATCTCTGGGAGCACTGGGCGCCCTTGGATCTCATATACCGCAGGTGTTCACACTTACCGTTTTCAATCGTTACACTGGTCAACTTCTCGTTGATCCATCCCTGTGTGCGGAGAGGAACATTGACTCCATATTGCCGCATCAGATAATTGACGATAGAAAATGCGCTGCAGCTATAACGACTGCGATAGAACTTAATCGTCTGATTTTGCAGGACGCCACCGTTTTTGATGGTTCGGATCGCTTCCTGAACGGCCTGCTCGGACAACCGATTCTGCTCTTCGCAGAATGCTTTATCTTCTGCTTCAGCCTTAGCTCTCCGTGCCTTCGCCACTTCGTCTTCCTTCTTCCGATACACAGCTGA
>JAFQDI010000229.1 GCA_017416055.1 Lachnospiraceae bacterium | reverse complement strand
GAAGATGGGGCAGAGATAATCAGAGAAATGTTGAAAACAATGCGAAAATGTGGTAAAATATTATGAAAGCAATAAAAGACAACGGAGGAAACGACAATGAACGTACAAAAGATCGACCGCATTTTGGCAGACACCGCCTACGTGAGAATGGGCGGCAGCGCAGAGGAACTGAGATGTGCAGAGTATTTGAAGGCAATATGCGCCGAACTGGGACGGGAGGCTGTGATTGAGCCGTTCGAGGTGGATATGGCGACCATCAAAGAGGCGAAACTTTTCATCGACGGCAGCGAGATCACCTGTAAGGGCTATCTCTGTGCCGGAACGGCAGAGGTGGAGGCTGACCTTTATTATTTGACCAACACCGACAGCTATTCTCTAAAGCAGTGCAAAGGCAAGATCGTGATGATCGACGGATACATGGGCTACTGGATGTATCAGGATATTCTGGAGAATGGAGCAGTCGGGTTTATCACGTATGACGGAAATGCGAACTATGCGGACAGAGACATTGATCAGAGGGAACTTCGTGCTTATGTGAGCAAGGGGAATAAGCTTCCCGGCGTGAATATCAACGCGAAGGATGCCATCGAGATCATCCGCTCCGGAGCAAAGAAGGCAAAGATCGTTCTTTGTCAGGACGAGTACAAGGGCGAGTCCCGCAACGTGGTGATGGAACTGCCCGGTGCGACCGATGAGTGGATCGTGCTGACTGCGCACTATGATTCCACCTCCCTGTCTACCGGAGCTTACGACAATATGTCCGGCAGCATCGGTCTTTTGGGCATTGCGGAGAACTTTGCGAAAAAACCTCACCGCTACGGCCTGCGCTTTGTCTGGTGCGGTTCCGAGGAGAGAGGACTTTTGGGTTCCAAGGCTTACTGCGAGGCCCATGAGGAAGAACTGAAAAACGTTGTGTTGAATATTAATCTGGATATGATCGGTTGCATTATGGGCAAGTTCATTGCCTGCTGTACCTCCGAGGAAAAGCTGGTACACTACATTCAGTATTTCGGCAGCGAGATGGGATGGGGCATTGCGGCGAGAGATGGAGTGTATTCCAGTGATTCTACGCCCTTTGCGGACAAGGGTGTGCCTGCGGTTTCTTTTGCGCGTATCGCACCGAACAACACGGCAACCATCCACAACAGCTACGATACGCTGGCGGTGATGAAGGCGGAGCAGCTTGCGAAGGATATCGACTTCCTGAATGCGTTTACCGACCGGATGGCGAACGCAGTGCAGTGTCCGGTGGCGAGAGAGATGCCGGAGAAGATGAAAGAGAAGCTGGATTACTATCTGTGCAGAAAGAGAGAGCCGGAGAACAAATAAATTCACAGACAATTTGGGAAGAATGAGGGGAGGAAAACAGCATGTGGCATAAGAAAAAATACCGGGTTGAGTGTCTGGAAACAAAGCTGAACCATTCTGCTGTTCCTTCAATTAGGTCTGCGAAACTGGTCTATGTAAACGGAGCCGGACGATTATGCCATCAGTATGATCTTCAGGCATATAAAACAGAACGTTGCCATCGGGAACAGATTGTCCTAAATGGTGTTCCGCTGATTCAGATTCATTCTCCCGGTTATTCGACGAGCAACAGTTTATTGTGTACCGGATGGGGAATCGAGCATGCCGATTGCCCGGAACTGGCACAGGTAGGAGAGGTACTCAATCAAGATTATACCAATCTGGAGGAGACGATTGAGGGACTGACACCTTTTCTTACCTTGCTAAAAAGCGGACTGTATATGATTGCGGACATACAGTGTTTTCCTACCGATGGGGACGGAAGGTTTTTTTGGGCGGTACCAAACGAATTGACCGAGCAGCCCGCCACAGCGGTGCAACTTTTGCCGGAAGAGATCTATTCGGCGGTGGGAGGTCAACCGGTCTTTGTCTATCCGACCCAAAGTGCGGAATGTTACTGTGAGGAACGTGTGCAGCATTATCTGGACCGATTTCGAAACAGTTCGGCCAGACCGCGGGCAATCGTCTACAAAACAGGTGAATTTCTGAACATGATTTTGGATGGACACCATAAGGCTTGTGCGGCGGCCCGGTTAGGGGAAATGCTGGATTGTATTCAGATTGTTCCCTGCTCTAATCCTGTCATTGATCTGTCCGGTGAGTGTGAGGAGGACTATTCAACTCGCATCCAGTTTGGCTATATCTGGGTTAAGCGGTCGGAACTGCCCTTGAAGTATCGTCTGCAAGGATTAAACTGTGAGGCCGAGAAAAAGCAATTTGACGCGGTGCTCTCAAAAATGGCGGGAAGACAATGGGAAGAAGATTATCTGGATTCGCCGAGCCATTATCCCACGGTGGAAGAATACACGATGATGGTCGAACTGGGAATATTCTGGGAGACAGAGATTTCCGATGAGCAAATCAATCAACTTTACCAAGATTGGACGATCCAAAATCAGATGCGAATTGCATCCGTTCTAACGGTGATGGCAAAAAAAGGAGATCCCCGCTTAAAGCAGACGGCAATCACCTGTATTCAACAGGAGCCGACTGACATATGGGTGCACAGTAAAGCATATAGAGCATTGGCTACGATTAAGGAAGACAACGAAGTGGAACAGATATTCATTGATTATCTGGTGGAACACTCCGATCCATCGGACCCAATCGTCCAGGAAATTGATCAATATTGGAACAAATAACCCCGCAGTTGAGAAACCTTGCCTGAGCGTCGATTGTCAGGCAGGGTCTTTTCTGTTATAGTGATTGCACAAGGTGGTTGGAGATGAAGGGAAAGAAGCCTCTTTTTTGACCACAGTTATGAACCGCACCATGTGCGCACCCGGACCACAGGAGGAAAAACAATGGAACTAGGAAAAAAGATCAAATCACTTCGCCTGCAAAAAGGTGTGACTCAGGAGACACTGGCCGGAGAACTGGGCGTGACTGCGCAGGCTGTTTCCAAGTGGGAGAACGGTACGACACTGCCGGACATTCAACTGCTGCCAACGCTGTCCGTATACTTTGGTGTGAGCATCGACGAACTGTTCGAGATGACGGACGAGGCTCATTTTGATCGCATCGACAATATGCTGGAGAGCGAAGCATTTTTAAGCAGGGCCGACTTTGACCGGGCGATGGAGTTTCTGAAGGACAAAGCATCTGACCCGGCCTTGGAGGGAAAGTGTCTGACGATGTTGGCAGACTGCTGCAACCACCGGGCAGACGGTTATCGCAAAAAAGCGGAACAGTATGCGAAACGTGCGTTGGAAATCGAACCGCACAAGAAAGCAAATCACAGCATACTGAATATGGCGACTCAATCAGCAATCTGGGACTGGAACTGTTCCAATCATCATGAGCAGATCGCCTGGTATCGGGCGTTTATGGAGAAACATCCGGAGTATCATCGGGGTTATCTGTGGCTCTTGGACATGCTGGTCGCCGACGGAAGGCTTCGTGAGGCCGCAGAAGTGGTGGATAAAATGGAAGCGTTGGAGAAAACCTACCATGTGCCGTTATATCGTGGACATATTGCATATCGGGCAGGCCGATTTGATGAGGCGGAACAGTATTGGCACGAGTTGATGGAAAACTATCCGGATAACTGGTTGACTTGGAGCTGTATGGGGGATGCCAGAGCGAAAGCGGCCAGATATGAGGAAGCGATTCCTTATTATCGAAAAGCCATTGAACTTGAAGAAAAGCCGCGATTTATCGACAATTATGAATCCATCGCGCATATTTGCGAGATTTTGGGTGATCACGAGGGAGCCATCGACGCATACCGTCATGTGATCGGTATTCTTGTGGATGAATATGGCACAGACTCGGAGAGCGAATCGGTTCAACGGTATGAACGAAAGATTCGAAATCTGTCACTGAACTAAAGGTGGAAATGAGTAAAGCAGATCTGTCCGTCCGGCAGGTCTGTTTTTCTTCGTATATTTGCCTGAGCCTGTACATAAACTAAACAGAAAACACCGAAGATATGAGGACAATGTGTGAGAAAAAGTAAACATCAATATAAACTTTTGTTCATCTCCGTCGTCGGTCTTGTCATTGTGTTACTGTTGGTTTGGCAGTTGACGAGAAAAAATGAGGAGAAAGGGATCTCCGTGGCCAAGGCTGCACGTGAACTGAGTCTGGTCCTGTCAGACAGAGAAACGATCTTTGCGGTGAAGGACACGAGGTTTACGGTATCCGAGCGGGAAAATTGGTATGTGCCCTACATGGATTATCTCTATGCGTCCGGTCTGATGAACGAGGAGTTGACGAGCGCAGGAAAAAAAGGAGCGTCCAAGGCATTGACGATCGGTGAACTGCGATTTATGGCCGATGGCTTGGGAATCTGGCAGGAGAGCGAGGTCTGGCAAATGAACGGCTTGGGGCAGGGGAGCGGACTGCGAGATAAGAGTGTGGTGCCGGAGGGGGCCTGGACAGCGTTTCTGACGGAGGCGAGAGGTCGGTTTGACACGAAAAAGGAAGTGAAGACGAAGGAACTCTCGATTTATGCGACGGCGGCAAACCTTCATGAAATTCCTGCATGGCATGTGCTGACCACGGAAGGGATGTATACCTTCGAGGGATTTTCCATGGATGCCTATCTGGATCGACGGGTGGAGGTCTGGATGCGTGGGATGGAAATCATCCGCATCTCACAGAAAACCGGAGAAAACGTGACCTACAAAAATATGTTGGTGAGTGAGTCGAAAGGCGCACAGCTCACAGTGTTTTTCAGTGGCTATGAACGAAAATTCACACTGCCGGAGGCGGTGGAACTGGAAGAAAATCAGGTGATTGATTTAAGTCTCAGTGCCGGAGCGGTGACTTCAATCCGCAGAAAGAACAGTGTGCTGCCCGGCAGAATCATCGCAATCGGAGAAGGAGCAGTGGAGATTGAGGGATACGGTGTGCTTCCGCTCGCCGACACATTGCAGATTTATCAGACCTACGGAAACCGGGTGGTGAAATCTACCGAGGATGTGTTAATCGGATACGATATTTATGACGTGATAGCGGCGGAAGGTGAGGTTTGTGCGATCCGTATCCGGCAGAGTCCGGATGCCCGAACGATCCGAGTGCTTCTCACTGATCATGGCGGAAGCGAGAAACTACATCCCTCGGTGACACTCAGTGCAAAGACGGATTTTTTTGTTGAGGTGGGAACGCAGTCGTTCACCTTCCTTGCGGGAGAGGAAATCGTGATAGCGGATGGATGGATTTACCGAAAAAATGCTGCTACGGGTCAAATGGTTCCGGTTTGGACAGAGCTTGAAAACGGACAGCGGATCAGCTTGAAATCGGTGAGCGGCGAACTGACGGTGCCATCCTTTAACCGTACCTTTGGAACGCCGGTTTACCCGGGGACGATGGAGGTGCTTGTTTCCGAGGGCGGAGTCTATCTGATCAATGAGGTGCTGATTGAGGACTATCTTTGTGGGGTGGTGCCGGCAGAGATGCCGTTTAACTATCACATGGAGGCACTGCGGGCACAGGCAATCAGCGCGCGTGGATTCGCAGTGAATCATCTGACTTCGTCCACTTATCGGGACGTCGGAGCTCATGTGGATGATACAGAGAATTTTCAGGTGTATAACTATTCCGCGCGGGCAGATCGTACAGATCAGGCGGTG
>JAFQDI010000228.1 GCA_017416055.1 Lachnospiraceae bacterium | reverse complement strand
AGCAGGGAATCCACTGTACGGTTGCCCGCTTCATCTGTCTCCTTGTAACAGATAAAAATATCAAAGGGTTCCGTCTGGGTGGATACCTCAATGATTTTTTTACGAAGTTCCTCAATTTGACGGGACTCTGCCCGGTACAGCTTTCTGGCCTCGCCGGAGGAGTTCTCCAGTGCCTGCTGGCAATCCTCGTCCTCCATCACAGTGGTGAAGCTGGTACGGTGACAGGTGGGGATTTTCTTTCCGGTGGCGGGATCATCCACATATTCGATGCCAAATCTGCACAGCACCATGCCCCAGTAGGCTTCTGCTTCATCGGGGCAATCGTCCACAATGCTTTCATAAATGCCGGAGGCCTTGTCGAATTCCTTATTTCTCCTGAGCCGGTTTGCCCGCTCAAATTTGCGAAGTTTCTTCTCATCGTCAATCAGTGGAATTGTTTGCAGGGTGCCGCAAAATTCACATTCACCGATTCGGGAACCAGGCTGAATCAGCATAGATCCGCCACACATTTTACAACTGATGGTTTGCGACATTCGTTATACCTCTCTTCTGCGGTTTTCTCATTCTTTCTCAAACAGGGCGTTTTCTTCCCTCCGCAGCGCCTTCAGCGCCTGCTCGATAACCAGGAGCCGTTCCTGGACCTTTTTGCGCTTGGAACCGGAGAAGAAGCCGTTCAGCTCCGGCAACTGAGATGTCAGCAGGGATTGTTCCTGGTGCAAGAGCGCTGCCTTTTTCCGGTGTTCCCGGATTGCTTTGCGGAAGGCGCTGTCATAGAGCTCTTTTCGGACTGTACGATAATCCGCAAACAGCTTGTCGATGCCCACTTCCGATTGCCCATACCGGTCGGCGGTGGGAACATAGGCAAAGGTTCCGTCTCTTCGAAGACCGACGAATCGGTTATATTCGCTGTAAATTGCCACGATATCATGCCACTTACCGGCCTCCTGGCACTGCTCTTGGGCTATGCTGTCGTTGTAGGCATTCACGACCTGCGCAACCAGGCTGCCGTCCACCTTCCAGCCGATGAGACAGTCATTTCCGTAAGCGATATCGGCAATGCCACGCCATGCCTTGATTGCGGCGTATTCCTTTTCGGTGCCATAGGGGAAATCAGGGTCCTGCAGCGCATTCCGGGAGAAAGAGACCGTGCCGTCGCTGTGCAGGAACATGGGATGCGTTCCGTAACGCTTGACGGCGATGGCCACAACATCCTCTATATAGGAGCAGTCCTCTCCGGTGGAAACCACGGTGCCATCCCGCCGGAGTCCCAGGATTTTATCATAGGCGCTGTACAACGTTTCCACATTTGTCCATCTGGCAACAGCGGGTGCAATCTGATCCTCCATGGGGTCGTCGCACTGGGTGATGACTGTGCCGTCCTTGCGCAGACCGCAGATCACCTGTGCCCCCTTCTGGTGTACCACAGCAATATGGACGATATTTTCCTCCGGACCGAAGACCTGAATCAGATGACCGTCGTCCTTTTTATCCCGGGTGGCGAAGGTGAATACGGCGCCGTCTGCCCGAAGACCCACCAGCTGATCAGCGAAGGTCAACTGAACGATATCTCGCCACTGGGGATTATTGAATTGTTCCGGAACAGTACGCAGAGAACCGGACCGGATCGTTCTGCCGTCCGGAGTGCGGATATAGTCACCGCAGTTGATGACAAGTCCCTTCAAAGGCCTGTTGGCTGTCCGGATTTCCTGCAGTTTATGGGCATTGGGAGCTCCGAACCGGGGATGGGCGGCAGTCCACTCCAAGTGGGAGAAGTCTGGCGTTTCTTCTTCGGGCATATTGAACAGCACCTCATTGTCCTCGCCCAGGACAAAGGGAGCAGCTGTTTCTCCGGTGGTTTCACAAATCATTTCGTGAACCTCATCTTCGGAATATTGCAGACCGCAGTCTTCGCAATGAAAGGTGCCATCTGGATAACGGAGAATTCGTCCGTAACACATATCACATTTCAATAATTCCATTGTTTACTCCTCCTGCGCTGTTTCGACTTCCATATGCTTCAATGCGAATTCAATGCATGTGGTAAGAATTTCATTCCGGTTTCGTCCCGTGACGGAGGCAACCGTATCGATATCCCTGAGCATTTCCTTGGGTACTCGCATGGAAATAATGGTGGTCTCTCCTGCATATTTTTTCTGGTTGATCCGTAAAACTGGTGTTTCCATATGTAAAGACCTCCTTATATGACTATTGTAATACACTTGTATTAAGAATACAAGTGTATTATTAGTTTTTTGATTTTTATGGGTTTGCATCTGGAACGCTCTCTTATAGTCGCCCACAAAAGGGTGGTTTTTTGAAAATCAATTAATCCCCATAAGCGGATTTTCTGCGTTTTATGGACACTAAGATTAGCTATGGATCTCCGCAATGGTAAAGAAATTTACGAGTATATCTACTTGCGATATAAGACAGCTGCATAAGCTATGAGGAAGGGCCTGTTGGGGAGATCCATGGAAATATTGATGCATTTATTGACCAACCGTTTGGTAGCCTTTTTCTTGTTTAACTGGTCAATATCAAGATGTGCTATCTTATGTTCAGGAAGCAGTTCCTGTATCAATCTTCCCAAGAGGCTTTTTCCTGAGTTCGGAACTCCTTGTAGGACAAAAAACATTTTCCGTTTCGATCCGGGGAAAGAAGATAACCAAGCATCTCCCATACGCGGTCCTCAAATTTGGGAATACCGCATGCGGAGGTACGAAGAAAAGCATCCATATAAGGAGTTGGAAGAGTTTTCATGGCTTCCCAACTGCTCATGATAGGAAATTGATTACATTGTACCTGGTATGTGGGGAATGGGTTGAACTGAGAATGGCTATATAAGAAAAACTGAATTTGCTCGATCTGCCCCAGGGAAAGAAAACAATTTGGAAAACAAAGAATCATATTCTGCTCTGCAGATTTAGCTTTAGGAAAGGGATGGCGCAAAATCAGTTCTGCACTGGTTTTGACAATCCGAAGAGAACCTGTGGAGGAAATAAGATGGTAATATCTGCGAAGAAGGAATGTTTCGAGATCATTTTTATCAAGGGGACGATATACGAGTGGTTCAATGAAGCCTATGGCGGTGAGCAAGAAATCCCTGCCACGATCATTGAGCGGGCTACCGGCTGCTCAAAGTCACGTAACAGGGACTCTTCGTCACAGGGATGAATGACAATGTAAATTATAGCAGAACGTGTAAGGAAAAGGCAAATAGAATCTGTGATGGCGCGCAAATGTAAAAATAGAGAAATAGTCTGTGGAGCGAAACTTTGCACAAGTGACATCGTACTTACGCGTTTGACGCGTCTTGCGAGGAACAGAGGGCTATATCTTAATATAAAGCTGCATAGTTTGGAGTTTTGAGCAATGATTAAAATATTATTCGT
>JAFQDI010000227.1 GCA_017416055.1 Lachnospiraceae bacterium | reverse complement strand
TACGCTCCGCCTCTTCCTCTGCTTTTTTTCGTTCTTCTTCCAGACGCTTACGTTCCTCCTCCAGACGCTGACGTTCAGCCTCTTCCTCAGCTGCCTTACGTCTTGCTTCTTCCTCAGCCGCTTCCTTTGCAGCCACTTCCTCAAGCGTCAGGGCAGTATCAAACTTGACATATACCTCAACATACTGTTTCGCAATATATCCGGCAACCTCGGTACCGTCATCGTGACGACCCATTGTAATGCGGACAAACTCATCATCAGGTTCGACCTTCTGCGTGATCGCGTAGATTTCTCCCTCAGCCAGTGTCGTAATGATGTTCGCGCCAAACTCATCAATCACCGGTTCCTGACGAAGACGCAGACCGCTGGCCAGTACCCGACCGTAAATCTTTCCAATTTGAACAGCCAGTTCCTCCGCCTCATCACCGGTCACAAAGTAATCTGCCTTGATATATCCGGACACATTTCCCGACTCTATCTTATACCAAAGGCCATTTTCACCTTCCACACGCTCAAGGATCGTCGCTGCACAGTGGTTATAAATATGACCTACAATGTTGTCCTCCTGCGTAGTCGGTGAGCTTCGCACATTGACATAGCTTTCTTCAATCTCAATCTTCGTCACCGCAATATTCGCATAAGGAGACACCGGCGGTGCCTCTGTCGGCGGTTCCGTAGGTTCCTCTGTCGGTTCCTCCGTAGGTCCTTCGGTTGTATCCTCAGTCGTATCTTCTGTTGTATCCTCAGTCGTATCTTCTGTTGTATCCTCTGTTGTATCTTCTGTTGTATCTTCCGGCTCCGTCGGTCTCTGTTCAGCTTTTCCCAACAGTTCCTCCAGAATCCGGTAAACCTCGTCATTGTCTGACATCAACAGATGGTCAAATCCGATCTTTCCCCACAGGATCGGATCTCCTCCCTGCTCAGCGATATACTGAGAGAGCATTTGCTCCGCATTTTCTGCGTTCGCATAGTATCGATCCAGCGGCACTGAAATACCGGCCAGCCCCGGATCCACGGTATTCTGCATCTCCGGTGCACCAAACGCCCCTATCATGCCTCCCCAGGCAAACAGGGCTCCGCCCAACAGTATCGCTGCTGCCGCCTTCTTCATTCGCTTTTTGTACATCAAAATCCCCCTTTTGTAAATGTTACAAATTTGTTACAGTTTCATTATAACTGGATGCCACAATTTTGTCAACATTTGTCAAAAATTGGATGCTCATCGTTTAATCGGACTCATGGGATATCGTTTTTTCATCTGATCGACTATTTCCGGATACTCTTCCGCTATATTATACCGTTCTTCCCGATCATTTTGCAGGTTATACAGTTCCGTTTTTCCCTCCTCGAACTCAATCAGCTTGTATTCCTTTGTCATGATACACTTCCAATCTTTATTGTACTTGAACTTCGTCATGGATGCTTTCGTTTCCTCAAGTCCCAGCACCTCGCAAAATTCCGTAATGTACTCGCGATCCGTTTTTTTCTTTTGATAATGCATCAATTCCTCGTACCCCGGGTAGTCCTTTCCGTATTTCAGGGAATTATATAGCATCACCACCTGATATTCACGGATTGGTAATGCATCCTTCTCCGTTGCCAGTTTTCTAAGAGAGCAGGAATCCCTTCCCTCCGGCATGGACAATCCCGCAAAATCAGTAATTGTCGCTGCCAGATCATGAAGCTGCACCATCTCATCGCATCTGTTTCCTTCCAACACACCCGGTCCACAAATAACGAGCGGCACATGCACAGCCCCCTGATACGGAACACTCTTCGTATATCGATTGTGTTCACCCATCATCTCTCCGTGATCGGCTGCATAGAGTATCACCGTGTTTTCGTACTGACCGGTTCGTTTCAATTCCTCAATCAGCAGACCGATATTGCGGTCAATATTCTCCAGCATCGCTGCATAATTTCTCCGCACTGCCTTCAATTCTTCCGGGTCCCCCAAATAATCCGCAGGAATCGGGAAATCCACTCCCTCCCACGCTGCCTTCATGCGCTCAGTCACATCCCATGGATTATGTGGTCCTGAAAAATTCACCATCAAAAACCACGGCTGATCTTTTTTACTCATGTCGCGGAGCTTATTCAATGCATTCTCCGTAACCCAATTATCTGCATATGCGTGTTCCGGCAACGGTGTCGGGCGGACATCATTGGCATTCAAATAACGAAGAATATAATCCTTCGCATGCTCCCGAAGCAACCCATTCTCCACCAAATAGTTTGCATACGGTCCCTGCGGTTCATAAAAAGACGACCACAGCAAATCATACTTACCTTCACTGTCCACCGCATCCGTAAATCCCAACTGAGAGAGCTGATCGATCCAGCCATCTTTTCCCCAATAGAAAATCGGTTTGTGCAGATCGCATTTTCCCACACTGCACACCTGATATCCTCCCTCTTTCAATACAGCATAAAACGTTTTCTGATCCAGCGGATAGCAGTAGTCGTTGTTGTATACTTCACAGCGATCATAGTGCATGCCCGAAGCCAGACATGCCCGCGCAGGCACACATACCGGTGAATTGCAGATGTGTCGCGTAAACGTGGTTCCCCGGTCCATCAATGTACGCAGATTTGGCATACGTATCGGAAGCGGTTCCACCTGCATACTCCGAAATGTTTCTTCATCGTACGGCATCCAGTCACCGCGATGTTGATCGGAAAACAAGAACAAAATATTCAGCCGTTCATTCATCCCACTTCCTCCATATCAATCCCCAAACGGTCATACTGTTCTTTGGGTGCCTCACTGTTCATCATCTCTCTAATCAGTGCCTTTTTCATCATCTGCAATACCGCCGGATCTGCGCACTCCTGCGTCTGATCCGGATCTTCTTTCAAATCAAACAATAAATCGCCCAGTGCCATATGCCGTTCGTAATGATAACAGGAATTATCCGGCGCATCTGCGCTTGAAGCCGGAATCCGCATCAAAGGCACTCCGTCGGTAAACGAAAATTCATCCGTCAGCGTTCGATCACATCTGCGCAGCTCTTTCACGGTAAACGGAGTAAAAATATGCGTAGGCATAATCGTGTAGTAATTCAAGTTTTCATTTCTTCCCGCTCTCATGTAGACGTAGCGGCCATCCGTGATATTGACATGTTTGCCAAATGAGCCGAACAACGCATAGGATCGAACCTCTTCATCGCAGCGTACTGCCGGCAACATTGAACGCCCCTGCATTTGTTCTGGTATGGGCAAATGGTGGTAATCCAACAGGGTCGGTGCAATATCAATGGTCTGACTCAGTTGAGGCTTTCGCACATTGCGTGCACCACTTTCCGGGTCCCACAAAAAGAACGGAAGATGCGAAATTTCCTCATAGGTAGGCATATAATTCTTCGCAAAATATCCGTGCTCGCCCAACAGAAAACCATGATCTGTATTGACTGTCAGCAGAGTATCCTTCCACATATCATGCTCATCCAGAAAATCAAGTATATATCCCAGATAAGTGTCGCACATCGTCAGCAGCGCACAATAATTCTTGCGATACTCTCGTGCGTCATCTCCATTCTCCACAGGAGAATACGGTGGCCAATCCACTCCCTCAGAATTCACATCGTACATCTTCCGATATTTTTCCGGTGCAAAAAACGGTTCGTGCGGATCAAAGTACTCCAGATGGAGATGCCAGTTGTCCTTTTCCCAGTTCTTTTCCAAAAATTCCATTCCTGCCCGGAACGCTCTCACATGAGGGTGCTGCTCCTCGTCCTGCATATGTTGACGGTTAATTCTGTCCTGACGTCTATTGTTGCGTACACCTTCGTATCCGAGTACGTCTCCTTTCCAGCTATCACCCTCCTGACCACGAATAAATTCATAGGTTGTAAAGCG
>JAFQDI010000226.1 GCA_017416055.1 Lachnospiraceae bacterium | reverse complement strand
TACTGTGTGGCAAATATGCCCGGTGCAGTCTCCCGTACCTCCACGCAGGCTTTGGTCAATGCAACGCTCCCCTACGGTCTGCGAATCGCATCCAAAGGACTGGAGCAGGCATGCGCTGAGGACAAAGGCCTTTTGGAGGGCTTAAACTGCTACGACGGAAAATGCACCTACCGAAACGTCGCTGAAGCATTCGGGCTGGAATATACCAATCCTAACGAACTGATTTAAGAACGATAGGAAGGCTGGCCGGCAACATTGCCGACCAGCCCTTTTCATTCACCTATTCGGATACTCATCTCATGCCACTCTTCTCCGCCCCAAGTGGAATTCGCGATGCCGTCATCGCGAAAGCCCATCTTCTGATACATCGCAACCTTATCCTGCAGGCAAGTCAGCACCAACGCCCGGCGACCATTCTGGCGTTCCCGATGTGCATACTCAGTCATCAGAGCCGTCCCAAGGCCCTGTCTGCGATATTCGGGCAGCACATCCAGTCCCAACAGCATGACATACTTTCCATCCGGATCATAAAGCTCCGCATCCGTAAAAAACTCATCCCGAAATGACTCCTCGTTCGTCGATAACCCATTCAAAAAACCGGCGATCTCCCCATTTTCTCTGTCCACCGCAACCAAAAACAGCTCCGGTGCCTTCGCAATCCGCTCCTTCATATGCTTCTCTGAGCAAGCCTCATGAGGCGGAAAACAAATCTGCTCGATCATAACCGCCCGGTCTGCTTCATCGGGAAGGATGGCGCGGAACAAAAAACGCTCTTTCATCATTTCTTTTCTCCCTTCATAAAAAACACAGTGATGTATTTTCCCACGATACTCGATCTCTTCCTTTTGGTCCGTTCGAACCATTCTGCATTTTTCCATCACGCGGACACTCGCCACATTCTCCTCAAAGGCACCCGCTCGCACGACCTCGTATCCGGCGTGAAACAATTCCCGCATGGCTGTCGCCAGCACTTCCGTCGCAAATCCTCTGTTCTTACGTCTAGGGTGGATCACATAACCCAACTCGATCTCTTTTCCACTGATCCCCACATCATTGATGAGACCGATCAGCTCGTCCTCCAGATAGATACCGTACACAAAGCGCTCGTCCGATTCAGACAGTTGTTTGAACCGTTCAAACATATTCCTTGCTTCATCGTGTGACCGAAAATCCGGAACCATGTAGGTCTGAATGATCTCAGGGTCCGTCAGCAGGTCGATGACCGCATTCACGTCGTTGTCGGTGAGTGAGTGTAAACGTAATCGGTCGGTATATATGGTGGGGGATGAGGTGTGTGTCATGATTTTTCTCCTTCAAAACCAATACTTCTGCATTTCTTCCAAAAATTCCTTTGTGATGGGATAACCCGAACTCTCCCCGATCACTGCATCGATGCCGCAGTGAGGGCAACGTGCTGTTCCGTCTGATTCATCGGGCCAGTCTGTAATTTCTGTCGGAGAAAAAATGCTTAGACAGTAAAAACAACCGCAAACTGAATCGTTGAGTAAATATTTTCTGTTGTTTGTGCAGTAATCATGTGCTGCGATGATGGAGGCCTTCATTTTTCTCCTTTCCCATAGAACGTCATTCCCAGTGAGAAACTCTGTGTTTCTTTCCCACTGCCTTCTCATTATACGTGATATATGAATACTTTCTGCATTTGAGAATCAGTCTGCGGCCATCCTCTCGGTGTGTGTACACGGGTTCAAAATTGCCTGTTGTCGCCTTCAGTTTCTCCGCGAGAATTTCTACGTATTCCTTTTTCTTGCCTATGATGGATGGACAAGCAAAAGAAAAGGTGTAATTGTATCGCTTAAGCATCGTCTTGGCAATTAGTATGTATCTCGGATTCTCAATAGGGGAGAGCATTTCCGCCATCGCGGTATTGAACACATTTTGATCGTGAATCGATGCATTTCGCAAATGCAACGTCACAAAATAAAGTTCTTTGTGCTCTTTCGTCTCAACTTTTGCCGATGGTGAAATCAGCTCACATTCGCACAAGGTCTTATAAACGGCGATTCCAAGCGCCTTGATTGACCGCGCGGGGTTTGAATGTAGCACCATCTTTTTTGCTTTGTTATAGAAAAGAACAGACAAACCTATCATAACCGCAATCATTCCAAAGGTCATGGGAAAATTCTTTTGTATAATCAATCTCCATAACGATTGTAAAGAAGCGATTTGTGCTGCAACGATCAGGGCATTAAGTGCAAAATTCCAAAAAGTAAATACCGGAACTTTCATTTCCTTAGGAATTTCTGTTTCCACACCGACGGCATATTTACCGTCAGAAACCTCTCCGCTCCATTTTTCTCTTACCGCTTCGCGTCTCGATGACAGTTCAAGCATTTCTGCATTGATGCGTTCAATCCCATCCTTATCATAAGGCGGCTTGATCACCGTAATTCGCTCAATTCCGCTTTCGATAACACTCGTTGTGTAATTAGGTCCCATAAAGGAGTCAAATCGACGTTTTAAAACCTCAAAATCACAGGAGGTCAACACACTATGATCTTGATGAGTATATTCCTTAATACGCTCGGTCACTTTTTCTTTGAAAAGATATTCCGGTTCTACTGTAACCAAATGCCAAATATTGGCCGACTTATTCGGGTCACTTTTGTCAATACGAATCGCCCGTCCACGCATCTGATTGGACAAAACAAAACTGCCCACAAAACTCGCCAAAATCAGAGAATTGATACACGGGGAATCCCACCCCTCCCCAAGAAGAGATTTGGTTCCGACAAGAATTTGAATTTTACCCTGCTCAAACAGTTTTCCAACGTAATCGACAGACCGATGAGTTGAACCCGAAAACGTAACCGTGCAATAATCCGTGTTTGGAATATCCTCTTTTTTATGCTTAATATCTGAAAGGTCAATCGTCTTGGGAAGAATCACAAGCGTCCCTGAAAGAACACCAATACTCACATCCGGATTTGTGCGGCGAAGTGTTTCAAAAATGCTGACCACACTGACCGAATTGAATGCTTCTGCTGTCGCAATTTTAGACAGATTCTCTTTTTTAATATAATCTGTTAAAACGAGCATACGAAGCTGCCGGCCCATCGTGACAATCTCATTGCAGGCTATTTTCCCGATGCTTTCCAACTTTCCAACCGAAGAAATCAACGCACGCTTCAATTTTTCATTCAATACCAACGCAGCTTTTCGCTTGTCATAGACTGCATTTTTCTTTAAAATGCCTATAATCTCGTCCTTTTGATCATCGCGAATCAACTCGCCGTCAAGCAAAAATTGTACCGCAGTTTCCGCATACTGCATTTTGAAAAAGGGTAATCCCTTCCCAGCAGTTAGTTCGCGAATCAGCTTTCTATTCATCAT
Source organism: Lachnospiraceae bacterium (assembly GCA_017416055.1). The sequence continues at coordinate 6,872 of JAFQDI010000226.1, read as the reverse complement.
AAAACCATAATGATGAAGCAAAACAATGAGTGCAATGTATTGCTTTGCAGAGGAAAATAAGATTTCATAATCTCTTTGTGCATTTAAGGTCTGCCAAACTTGCGCAAACAACTCAAGTTTTCCAAGCTCTTCCACCGCTAACGCAGCTTGCTCTCTATATTCTCGAAAACTTACCATCTCGGTTTCGGTGGGATAGTTAAAATATACATAGTCCTGATGCGGACAAAGTGTATTCTGCCCCACAAGTTCGGGAACGAATATCTCCTCATCAATCTCGCCACAGAGGCTTATATATCTGCTCCACTCCGTCCCTTCTGCATCGTAGGGAGGTGTTGCCGTCAACGAAATTATTTTGACGTCCCGGTCAAGTGCCAAAACAAACTTTTCCAGTGCTCTCTGCCATTCATTTTTGAGATGATGCGCTTCATCCAAGCAAATGGTTTTGATGCCATACACCCTCATTGCCGCAAACAAATCGATGTCGGAGCAGTCGATGTCCGTGTCATCATCGACGGAAACCTTCTCAACAGCAGTGTAGAGGGCTTGATAGGTAACCGAATTCAAAAGCCGAATGGTGTGTAGATCAGTTGAAAAGAGTTGATCAAAATCGCTCTTATCTTCAAGGAAAAGATCTTTAAAACGCTCACCCCACTGTTGACGAATCGCTGTTGTGGGCGAAAAAACAATACAAGGAGATCCGATTCTTCGAATCAATTCCAATCCCAGAACCGTCTTTCCGCTTCCGGGAGCAGCAACGATATTGAGTTTTCCATCTTTCAGATAGCTATCTGCATGATCGAGCACACGCTGCTGATAGCTACGAAATGTACCTTGAAACTGTATGTGTGCAAATTGATTCATATCGTCACCCCTCTCGACGTAAGGCACACTCTTTGGCATTTATTTGTACACCTCAGATCACAACTGACTTAAAGCTTAAATATAATTGGCTTTAAATCGGCGGACAATGCACTTGTTCTCGGCCTTATCGGAACTCTCTTATACAAAACAATCACAATTTGTTCATTTCATCCACAAACAAAGCAGACTTGACCGTCATCTCCACCCACGCCGGTCGAAAACCACTTTTGATTGCGTTTTTTGCAGATTTCAGATTTGACCAGGCGCAACAGTAGAATGGAACTTTACCTCTTTCCAATATTTCTATCGCCAGTCTGCTGGTCAATGCTGATGCAATTCCTTTTCTGCGATATTCGGGAAGCACATCTACGCCGATCTGCCACATTGTTTCGCAGTCAGCGGAACATGCCGCCAAGCCAATCAGCTTTCCATCGTGATATGCTCCAACACCAAGAACATCCAGTTCCTTTCGCTTTTCACACAATGCATTTCTCCACTGCTCTGTATACAAATCTGCAAAATCCTTCGCCTGCAATAATTTAAGATCAAAATCGCACGGCAGCGAACGCAATATCTGTACATCCGGCAGAAAATACTCCGCCATAAAACATACACGAAACCCCAATTCTTGAAAGGCATCGTTCAAAACATGCATGTTCGGTGTCTCAAAGCAATGCTCTACCGGATATTTGGATATGTATTCTTTGACAAAATTCTCATATCCTTCCCCAACCGTTGCCACAATATTGTTTCCGTATGAAATTAAATTGCAGACGTGAGGAAGTTTTAGATACTTTCTGGCCGATGCGTTTTCTTTTGAAAAAACAATCACATTGTCCTCACGACAGAAGTCTTCGATATTACAGTTTGCATCGATCGCAGATTGCTGCATAGCAATCTGAAGTAGCATTTCGTTTGTCAATTTCATGTCTATCTCCACTTCCTCAACAAAGCGCACCATAGGTTACAGCCTTATTGCTTTTTATGACCTTTTTGAACCTTCCAAGCAGTCGATCAAAATATTCTACCGTTAAAATGGAACCACCGTTCTTCAAACGGTCATCATCCATGACCCAGCCTTTGATGGTATAGTCTTTTACAATGCCATTCGCCCACTTACGGAATTGCAGCGCACGGTCATTATTGACTTTAAATCCGACCGCAATGATCATTTGCAGATTATAGTGATTTGTTTCCCGGCTGACCTGACGATCACCTGTGGCCACTACGGAAGTCCGCGTCAATATTCTTCTATTCTTTCCAACAGACAGACTGCCTCCGTGCTCACGCACTGAGGAAACATATCGCACGCCTGCACCTTCTTAAGCTCATATCCGCGATCGCACAGGTACCGCAGATCCCTCGCCAACGTGGCCGAATTGCAGGACACATACACAATCCGCTTCGGCGCCATCTTCACCATCGTTTCCAAAAGGGCCTCATCGCAGCCTTTTCTCGGCGGATCCACCACGATCACGTCAGCCGCCATCGTGCCGCCGCTCTGGCGATATTTCTCCGGCAGAACTTCTTCTGCCTTGCCCACAAAGAATTCGGCATTGTCCATATGGTTGAGGTGTGCATTTTCCTTCGCATTTTCCACTGCAGCGGGGATGATCTCCACACCGTACACCTGCTTCGCCTTCCGTGCCAGGAAAAGGGAAATGGTTCCGATCCCGCAATAGAGATCCCAGACAATCTCGCCTCCGGTCAGACCTGCGAACTCCAATGCCTTGCCGTAGAGTTTCTCCGTCTGCACCGGATTCACCTGGAAAAAGGACAGCGGGGAGATGCGAAAACGCACACCACCGATCATATCCTCCAGATAGCCGGGTCCGTAGAGGTTGATCAGTTCCTGACCCAAAATGACATTGGTTTTCTCACGGTTCACATTGAGGGAAACACTCACCAGACCGGGCACCGCCTCCAAAAGGCGCTTCACCAGTTCCTCATGGTGAGGCAGTTTTTTTCCGTTGATCACCAGACAAACCATAACCTGTCCGGTATGGTAGCCTGCGCGCACCAGAATATGACGCACCAGTCCCTTGTGCGTCTCCTCATTGTAGGGCTCGATATGATACGTTTCCATGAATGCAGTCACAGTCTCCGTCACCTGACGGTTCACCGGAAGACCCAACCGGCAGTCCTCCACCGGAATAATCGAGTGGGTTCGACCCGCGTAAAATCCGGTAATGATCTGTCCGTCTTTATTCCGACCAACCGGGAACTGCGCCTTGTTGCGGTAGCGCAAAGGCGCTCCGTCCATTCCCATGATCGGCTCCATGGGAATATCCGTGAAATGGCCGATACGCTCCAAATGTCCGCGCACTCGGTTTTCCTTGAATCTAAGCTGCCCTTCATAGCTCATGGCCTGAAGCTGACATCCGCCGCAGGGTGCCGCCACGGGGCAGGCCGGCTCTACGCGAAATGCGGACGGAGAAAGCACCTTCATCAGTCTTCCGTAGCCGTAAGTCTTTTTATTTTTGATCAGCTTTGCCTCCACGCAATCGCCGATCACCGTGTCTTTGATAAAAACGGTGAAGCCATCCACTTTACCGATACCTTCACCGTCTTCCGTCATATCCACGATCTCTGTTTGAAACAATTCATTCTTATCCATCATCTCTCAACTCTGCTTCTCTTGAAATCGTTATTTTTCGTTTATACTTCACCTGTTCCGCGAATATTGCTGTCGAACAGTCGGTTAAAGCCCAGCCATTCTCCCGTATCCTTCGTTCCGGCCAGTGCCTCAGTGAACGTCTGCATCTTTGCATCGGTATTGTCCGCGAAATTCAGTGCCACTGCCTCCACGATCGCCGGTTTCTTCGGCGAACCGTACTCGTACTCGCCGTGATGCGCCAGGATGCAGTGCTTCAGTTCCGCTGCCAGACGCTCCGGGAATCCGGGGATCTTGCGAATGTGTTCGCCCACCATCTCAGTTCCAATCACGATATGCCCTAAAAGCTGTCCGTCGTCGGTGTAATCATTCTCCGGGAACAGGGAAAGTTCTTTCGTCTTTCCGATGTCGTGGAACAGCGCCGCTGCGATCAGAAGGTCACGCTTCAGCACCGGATACTGAGAACAGTAAAATTCACACATCTTCGTCACACTCAGCGTGTGCTCCAAAAGACCGCCCACAAAACCGTGATGTACGCTCTTCGCCGCGGAATGTTCGCGGAAACTCTTCGCGAATTCTTTGTCCTGGACGAAAAAGCTCTCCAACAGCGCGCGAAGCTTCTCATTTTTCACGCTGCTTACAAACTTCAACAGTTCGGAATACATTTGATTGATATCCTTTGCGGATACAGGCAGGTAATCCGAGGGAATGAACTCGCCTTCCTGCGCACGGCGAATGCGGCGCACACGGATCTGAGGAACACCCTGAAAAACGGTCACCTCTCCGTCCACCTTGATATAATCCAACGCCTCAAAGTGCTCGATTCCGCTGTTGATATCCCAGACTTTCGCATTGATCAGGCCGGTCTTATCCTGCAGATCAATGGAATAATAGGTTTTTCCATTCTTTGCAACCAGTGACTGTTTCTTTCGGCAGAGATAGATATCTCCGATCCAGTCACCTTCTCTCAATGTTTCAATATATTTCATGTCAATCTCCATTCTGTCACATTTTTCTGGTTTTGCGGTGCCTGCCTCTAACGCGTTCCGGGAAGAACCTGGAATGTCAGTTCCTGATATTCTGTACTGCCCGCACGCATCACAACTACCGTCACCGGTGTAGATACATCCAATCCTTCGATATGATTCCGCATCGAAATGATATTCATGACCTTGCTCTCACCGATTCCGGTCAAGATATCTCCCGGTTTGATTCCGGCTTCATAAGCGGGGCTTCCGGCCACGACCTCAGTCACATACACGCCCTGAGGCAGTCCGCGCTCCGCACTGATTTCTTCGGTAACAGTCTGACCGCTAATTCCTAAATAAGGTACGGGCATACTGTTTGCAAGCAACTGAAGTACACCCTTCAGATCTGAGATTGCAAGCATACCGGTGTGATTTCCTGCCGTATTCGGCGTAATAATGCCTACAAGCTTGCCCTCCGGTGAAATCACAAACCCATTTGCTCCCTCAGTCGTCATCAAATTCAAATCAAAACTCCGATATACGCCATCAACCTCATTGACACGCAATCCGGTATAGGTCACCACCGTCGGTACGACCGTGCCTACATATCCGTTTGTATTTCCCATCACCAAAAGCAGGTCTCCCTGATCGACCATGTAGGAGTTTCCCAGAGGCAACACCTGAATTTCTTCCCGCAGTTTCTCGTCGATCTCGCTACCGTTTACTTTCAACATCATCAGTCCTGTGACAGAATCCACCTGACACAGCACTGCATCTTTACGACTGTTATCCGCGAACACAACCTGAATCGCTGCGCCCTCCGTCGGCACCATGCCGCTGGCGATAAGATAAAGCGTACCATCCTCAGCCTCGTTCCAGATCATCCCTGCACACTGGCCGCCATCCGTTACGACCGGATCATCAAACCAGTCCGGTACAGTTCCCTTCAGTTCAATCGTAACCAACGCCTTGCGATAGGTCTCTCCCAACTCGGCAAGCAACCCACACATCTCCTCCAGAAATCCAGGATCGGAAAGCCATTCTTTTTTCTTTTCTTTGATGATATCAAGGATAAACTCCCGCAGTTCTTCCTCGGTCAGGCTGATCTTCTCCTCCTCCGATTCCTCGGTCGACTCGGTACTCTCCTCCATGGTCTCCTCTGTATTCGACTCGGTATCAGCCTCGGTACTAGCCGCCGCTTCTGACCCGGACGGTACATCCGGAGGAATCACAATGGGAGACTGCGTCGTCTCATCCTCGGTAAACCACTCCTGTGCTTTCGGCAAAATCGCAGCTATCGTGATTCCTGCAGTCAGGCCGAACAAAATACCGCATACACCCACCGCCAAAACCCTTCTCAGCCAGCGCTTGCCAAACTGACGATTCACGATCCGCTCACGTACAAAGCCCTTTTCCGACACTCCTCTGTTTTCTTCTGTTCCGGGGTGACTCATGAATTTATCCTCCGATTAGTAGATACAATTATCCATATTGAATATTATAGATGAAATGTGACCAAATGAAAAGACTTTGACTGATTTTTTTTCGTTTTCTTGCGAAAAATCCATAGGAAAATCAGCAATTTTATGATATGCTATTGTTGGATGGTTGTATAGCTCTCCACTTTGTTGTATTCCGATTCAATCAATGCCGCGTTTGTGTGCGGCGAAATGGAGTTTATCATGAATGTAAAATCATTGCACACACTGGAATTTGACAAGATTGTCGGATTCCTTACCGAATATGCAGCCACCCCGCTGGGCAAGGATTACTGTCAGAAGCTGGTTCCTCTGACCGACGCGGATGAGATCCGTTCTCGTCAGCGCCAGACCTCTGATGCGGTCAGCCGCCTTTTTGCAAAGGGTGCGCTCTCCTTCGCCGGAGTAAAGGACATCCGCAGTTCCTTGATGCGCCTGCGCGTGGGCAGTTCTTTAGGTATCTCCGAGTTGCTGGCGATCAGCAGCCTCCTAGGTGCCGCTTCCCGCGTGAAATCCTACGGCCGCCGCGAGCAGTCCGAGACGAACCCGGATTCTCTGGATGGTCTGTTCGCAGGACTTGAACCGATTTTCCCGTTACATCAGGAGATTTCCCGCTGTATCCTCTCTGAGGAAGAGATCAGCGACGACGCTTCCCCTGCCCTCAGAAAGATCCGCCGTTCACTGGCTGCTGCCGGTGAGAAGATTCATTTTCAGCTGAACTCACTGATGAACTCGTCCCGCACCTATCTGCAGGACGGTGTGATCACCATGCGAAACGGCAGATATTGTCTCCCGGTGAAGGCCGAGCACAAAAATCAGATCGCAGGTATGGTTCACGATCAGTCCTCCTCCGGTTCCACCTTCTTCATCGAGCCACTGGCGATCGTGAAGCTGAATAATGAGATCCGCGAGTTGGAAATCGCAGAGCAGAAAGAGATCGAGATCATCCTT
>JAFQDI010000225.1 GCA_017416055.1 Lachnospiraceae bacterium | reverse complement strand
CTCCTGCGAAAGCCGTTCCTCCCACTCTTCCTGCGAGATGAAATAGGCATCAAAGCAGGCAGAAAAGATCTCTTTCTCTTTCTCGCTCTTCGCCAAAATCGCCTGCAACGCCAGTTTAAGGTTCTTCCTCTCCCTGAGCCCTAGTTCATCAATGACACGAAAAGCGTCCTGGCTCTCCTTGATTCCGACAGCCAGGCCGTTTTTTCTCAACACACCCATAAAGCGGGTCAGATTTTCAGTGAATATGCTCGAATAACTCGTCATCCTTTAATACCGCATCCATATCCTGATTATTCTTCAGCAAAAACCCCATCGTGTCTCCTAGGCTCTTTCGGTCGATCTTTTTCACCCCCAGTGCCATCAATGCCGCGGCCCAGTCGATGGACTCCGCAATGGAAGGCTTTCTGGTCAACTGCTCATTCTCACGAATATGACGAACCGCCTCCGCTACCTGACGTGCCAGCCGGTTTTCGATCTCCGGCAGACGACTTTCAATGATCTCCACTTCCTTCTTCACCGAAGGGTAATCAATATAAAGGTACGCACAACGTCTTCTCAGTGCCGCCGACAGCGGGCGAACATGGTTGCTGGTCAGCACCACAAAGGGCCGGGACTGTGCTTTCACCGTTCCAAGCTCCGGGATCGTCACCTGTAACTCGGACAATAATTCAAGCAGAAATGCCTCAAACTCCTCGTCTGATTTGTCAATCTCGTCAATCAAAAGAACTACCGGTTCCTCGCTTCGAATTGATTTCAACAGCGGACGCTCCAAAAGGTAATTCTCGCTGAACAGTTCCGCGGTCAACTCCTCCCCGGACTTTACCCCGCAGTCTTCACCGGTCTGTTTTTCCCGGTCTCGGCTGTTCATATTCACCTGAATCGCCAAGAGCTGCTTCTGATAATTCCACTCGTAAAGTGCCTTGCTCTCGTCCAGTCCCTCGTAGCACTGGAGACGGACCAGATCCCGGCCAAGCGCCGCAGCCATCGCCTTCGCCACCTCGGTCTTGCCGACACCGGCCTCTCCCTCAATGAGCAGCGGGCGGCCAAGTTTCAGTGACACAAACAAGGTTACCAAAAGTTCCTCGTCCACAATATAATTCTGCGCGGTGAGCCGGGTACGCAGTTCATCCAAAGTGAGTTCTGTACCGAGCTGTGCATTGCGTAAATCGTTGTTCATCCTACTCTCCATTCCGTTTTGGGTTATTCCATTTACGTTGTGATCAGTTTCACGGACCGCTCCGTGCTTTCGCACGCTCATACGAACCGATTCAGCTTTTTATCATACTCATAATCAATCGCCGCCAGCGTCTCTTTGAGCTGACCTACCTCGATTTCATAGTAGTCGCATAGACTTTCCAACTCTGCAAACTTATCTCTCAGCTGTGTGTTGACAAAGCTCAACAGCATAACCGGGTCTTTGGGAAGATTTTTCATCCTTATATCCCTCTCTTTTTCGGCCCTTCGGGCAATCATGCCATCAGGGCCGTCATTTGTTTCGTTTTTTCCGCCGGTCTATCGTGACCGGGCTTGATCTTTACGTTCTCGCAACAAGTTCACCATCCACCACATCAATCACGATGGTATCCCCCGTGTGTACACCGTCAGACAAAATCAGGCGGGCCGCCAACGTCTCCACATGTTTCTGAAGGAATCGTTTCAGCGGTCTGGCTCCGTACACCGGATCGTAACCGTTTTCTACTACAAACCGCTTTGCCTCATCGGTCAGGGAAATCGAAAGTTCTCTCTCCTCCAGGCGACGATTCACGTCCGCGAGCATCAGGTCTACGATACCACCGATATTTTCTTTTGTCAACGGCTTAAACAGGATCGTCTCATCCAGTCGGTTTAAGAACTCCGGACGGAAGTGCGCCCGCAATTCCTCCATCACCATACGCTCCGCTGTGGGCTTAATCTCTCCGTTTTCGTCGATTCCGTCCAGCAGATAGCCGGAACCAATATTGGAAGTCATGATCAGGATCGTATTTTTGAAGTCCACCGTCCGCCCCTGAGAGTCGGTGATCCGCCCATCGTCCAACACTTGCAGCAGAACGTTAAATACATCGGGATGTGCCTTCTCAATCTCGTCGAACAGCACCACACTATACGGTTTTCTGCGGACCGCCTCGGTGAGCTGACCACCCTCATCGTAGCCCACATATCCGGGAGGTGCTCCGATCAGACGGGATACGGAGAACTTCTCCATATACTCACTCATATCGATGCGAACCATATTGTTCTCATCGTCAAACAGTGCTGCTGCCAGCGACTTCGCCAACTCGGTCTTGCCCACGCCGGTGGGGCCGAGGAACAAGAAAGAACCGATAGGCTTCGTGGGATCCTTGATCCCCGCCTTGGAGCGAATGATCGCTTCGGTGACCTTCGTCACGCCTTCCTCCTGTCCAACCACACGCTTATGCAATTCTTCATCTAAGTGGAGTGTCTTATTTCGCTCGCTCTCGGTGAGGCGAGCAACCGGAATCCCGGTCCACTGGGACACGATCCGAGAAATTTCCTCATCGGTCACGCTCTCCCGCACCAGCGACATCTCCTTCACACGAACGCGCTCTTCCTCTTCTGCCAGCTGACGCTTCAGTTCCGGCAGTTTCCCGTACTGCAGCTCCGCTGCCTTGTTCAAATCATATTTTTGCTGAGCAATCTGAATCTGTTGATTGACATCTTCAATCTGCTCACGAAGGATCGAAAGGTGCTCTACTGACTGCTTCTCATTATCCCACTGGGCCTTCTTAATGCCAAACTCCTCGCGAAGTTCCGCCAGCTCCTGCTGCAGGGAATCCAGTCTCTCCGCACTCAGGTGATCCGTCTCCTTCTTGAGCGCCGCCTCCTCGATCTCCATCTGCATGATCTTTCTGGACAATTCATCCAACTCCGTCGGCATGGAATCCAGTTCGGTCTTGATCAGTGCGCAGGCTTCGTCCACCAGATCAATCGCCTTATCCGGCAGGAAACGATCGGTGATGTACCGGTGAGACAGCATCGCCGCCGACACCAGCGCAGAGTCGGTAATCTTTACTCCGTGATAAACTTCGTAACGTTCCTTCAAGCCTCGGAGAATCGAAATCGTATCCTCCACTGTGGGTTCATCCACCAACACCGGCTGGAAGCGGCGCT
>JAFQDI010000224.1 GCA_017416055.1 Lachnospiraceae bacterium | reverse complement strand
GCACGGTGGTGTGAGAGGTCGGAAATTTCTCTGTTAGAGAAATTTCCTCCTACTCGATTGCTCATACGGATGCAAACGAGGTTATGTTTTGCCTCAAAAACTTGCAAACCACTCCAAAGCGTACTATAATGAAACCAAGGAGAGTGATAAAAACATGTTTAAGAGAATGTTTATATGTCTGATTTTGCTAACAATGCTGACTTCGTTTGTGGGATGCGGTTATGCTGATGTTGAACACTCAAGTAGTGAGGAAAACACCTCTTTTGTAAGCGAAGCTTTCTGTTCTGATCCGTTTTTTGCCGGAAAAGAGGGGGACTATTTATCCGACGAAGAGATCAGAGCGATTATTTCTGATATACCTTCCGATAAATATGAGCCATATCCCGACACGCACAGTGTTCCTCTTTCTGCGATATTATATAAGGGTGGAGAATCCATCTCATTGGATAGAAATGATCCCAGGCTGATCAGAATCATAAATTTCTTTCACAATTGTGTTTATTATGCAAAATGTGCTTATACGCAAGGTCTGCTTCCTGTCGATTATCTCGAGAAAAGTGTTCTTCATTCAGACTTCAGACTTGAACTCAAATACATGCCTTGCAGTGATACTGCTCCCTCGCCGTACGGTAAATGCACGACAGGGTGCGACACGATAACGATAACGAATTCTTCAGCGGGATTCACCTTGATTGCACACGATATTCCCGGATATGAGGGGCAGGAGGAACGCTATCCTTATTGTGCGGTGGGCTTTTATCCGTTGTATGACAACTACTCTTGGCTTGAACTGTTTGGCTTTTGAGATGGTAGAAGATACCTTTTGTCAAGAGGAGCGTTTACGGTCCGCGCTATTTTACCATAAGAATTTATTATATTGAACTTTTGCCAAAATGGGTTGGTTTTTTGCCGAAGCTATGTTATACTAAATTTAATTTGTTTTTTGACATGGAGAAACACGACAAACTGACACAGGGAAGGAATGCAGGTAATACGCATGGATACGGAATTAATTCCGGTGGATCAGGAAAAAATAGATAAAATAGCATTGGATCGAGCCGGTGAGATTATTCGTTCCGGAGGATTGGTGGGATTCCCCACGGAAACGGTGTACGGTCTGGGTGGAAATGGTCTGGATCCTCGCTCTGCAAAAGCGATCTATGCTGCAAAGGGCAGACCATCGGACAATCCGTTGATTCTTCATATTGCAGACCGAAATGAACTTTATTCTCTTGTTTCAGAAATTCCGGAGACAGCCGAAAAACTGATGGATGCATTTTGGCCGGGACCGATGACGCTTGTTTTTCTGAAATCCGAGTTGGTTCCGAAGGAAAGTACCGGAGGTCTTGATACGGTTGCGATTCGAATGCCCAGTCATCCGGTTGCGGCTGCGCTGATTCGTGCGGCAGGTGTTCCGATCGCGGCGCCCAGTGCGAACCGTTCCGGTCGACCCAGCCCTACGATGGCCTCTCATGTGTGGGAAGACATGGATGGGCGGATCGAGATGATCCTGGATGGCGGCGAAGTGGGGATTGGTCTGGAGTCGACGATCATTGATCTGACAGAAGGTGTGCCGACGATTTTGCGCCCCGGATATATTACCCAGACGATGATTGAGAACGTGATTGGTCACACTGAAGTAGATAAGGCCAGCACAGGAGAGAATACCGAGCATGTTCGTCCGAAAGCACCGGGGATGAAGTACCGCCATTACGCACCAAAGGCAGAGATGACGCTGGTGAGCGGAGAGTCGGAGAAAGTTTGCAGAAAGCTGCTGGAGCTTTCGAAGGAGAGTATAACTCAGGGAAAAAGGGTGAGAATTATCTGTACGGAGGAGACGAAATCGTTCTTTGCCGAAAGGGAAGCGGTCAGTGTGGGCTTTCGCAGGCATCCGGAGATGATTGCGCACAATCTGTTCCGTATTTTGCGCGAGGCGGATCAAGATGGGGTGGAAGTCCTTCTCTCAGAGACGTTCGAGGAGACAGAACTTGGCGCGGCGGTAATGAATCGACTGATGAAGGCTGCCGGTTACCATATTATTTATCTATGATACATTGAGGAATGATTGATGAAGTACAAACGAGTGATCTTTGTTTCCACAGACAACACGTGTCTCGGACCGGCGGCGGAAAGTGTATTTAACCGGATCGTCGGAGAGCGGGAGATCGAGGCGATTTCTCGCGGTGTAGTGGTGTTGTTTCCTGAGCCGATGAATGCGAAGATGGTCAGCGTCATGCAGAGTCACGGCATAGAATTGCCGAAAGAGTTCAGTGAGCCGTTGACGGCGATGGATATCACTGAGGATACGCTCTTGTTGGCAATGTGTGATCAGGACGTGCTCTTGGTTCGGGAAATGTACCCGTCGGCGAAAGTATATAAACTCCGTAATTTCGTCGGTGAAAAGGGAGATGTGGAGATTCCGCTGGGAGGAAGTCTCGCGGATTACGAAGTGTGTTATGAGCATATTGACTTGCTGACCAAGATGGCGGCCGAGAGATTATTTAGGGAGGATTGATGATGATTGCATTGGGAAATGACCATGGTGGTTATGCATTAAAACAGGAGATTATCGCTTATCTGGAGAAAAAGGGACTTGCTTACCGTGATTACGGTTGTTATGACACGCAGTCGGTTGATTATCCGATTTACGCCCGCAAAGTTGCGAAGGCGATTCAGAGCGGCGAGTGCGAGAAAGGCATTTTAATCTGTGGAACCGGAATTGGTATCTCGATTGCGGCAAACAAGTGTAAGGGTATCCGTTGCGCGCTCTGCTCAGACTGCTTCAGTGCCGAGGCGACCAGATTGCATAACGATACAAATATCATTGCGCTAGGCGGCCGTGTGGTCGGACCTGAGCTCGCAGTGAAGATCGTTGACACCTTTTTGAACACCGAGTTTTCCGGTGATGAGCGCCATGCGAGACGGATTGGGATGATCGAGGCGGAAGACGCAGAGTGACAGTAGGTAACGACCGGAGACAGAGCAGATGAAGAAAAAACGAAACGGAAGCGTGGGAAAGGCCTTTGCCATGGTGACACAGCTCAGCCTTACAGTGTTGTCGACGACAGGAGTGTTTCTGGCATTGGGGCTGTGGTTAGACAATCGATACGGCTGGTCGACGACTCTTCCCTTGCTGATCCTGGGACTTCTCGGCGGTGCCAAGGGTGCTTACAATCTTGCTAAGCGGTTCGTTGAGCAGGAGGGAAGGGATGAATGAAAAGCTAAAGTGGACACTGTTCGAGGTGTGGTCCGGGATCGCTTTGATCGGAATCGTCGGCGTACTGCTTCTGGGATTTATCACCGGGTTTCTCTCGAAGGAGACGATTGGATTTGCGGTCGGGATTATTGCATCGATGGCACTGTTTTACTCGATGAGCGTATCGGTGGAGAATGCATTTGAATCCGGCGACGGGCAGATGGCAAAGCGCAGTATCAAGAGATCGTATCTGATGCGGATGGTGTTCATTACACTTGGCACCTTCATTGCGGTTCGATGGAACCTGTTTGATGTAGTGGTGGCGCTGCTGGCATTGTTTTCCATCAAAGTTAGTGTGTTTTTTCAACCCATCACACATCAGTTGTTCTGCAAATGGTTTAAGATAAAGGATGAAATCAGCCCGGATGCACTCTATCTTCCGGAGGAGGAAGAAGAGGAAGATGATTGGGATGATGAAGATGATGAGGATAAGCCGGATCGCATTGATCGTTGGATGGAGCGGTTTTTCGGCAAGAGATAAACGGATAGGAAGTGAAAAGTATGCAGATGTTATTATGTAGCGGAGGCGCAGACCTGGACTTTTATATCAAAGGTGTGTTCAGTTACGAGCTGTTCGGCCAGACGTTGTGGATCACCACGACACATCTCTCCATGCTTGCAGTGAGCATCGGACTTTTGATTCTGGGCATTTTTGTGAACCGCACGATGAAGAAAGCGACAGAAGTGCCTTCCGGATTTCAGAATGTCATTGAGTACGGAATCGAGTTTTTGGAGAATTTGATCCACAGCAACATGAAAAGTGGTGACGGGTTCCTGGGCTACGTTGGAACAGTGTTTTTGTTCGTGTTGGTGAGTAACCTTTCCGGACTGTTTGGATTGCGCCCGCCGACAGCGGATTTCGGAACGACGTTTGCCATCGGTCTGACGAACTTTTTTGTCATCCAGTTCACGGCGATACGGGTGAATAAACTGGGATATTTCAAAAGTTTTTTTGAACCGGTATTTTTCCTGTTCCCCATCAATGTGATCGGAGAACTTGCGGTTCCGGTGTCGATGTCCATGCGTCTGTTTGCGAACCTGCTGGGCGGTACGATTATCACTGCGCTGTGGTATGGATTGCTGCCGATGCTGCTGCATATCGGAATCCCGTCGTTTTTGCATGCATATCTGGATGTTTTCTCCGGATGTATTCAGACGTATGTGCTTTGTATGTTGACCACGATATACATTGGAGACAAGCAGTAAACAGGGGATTGCAGTGGGGATGCCGGCAAGGATATTTTTCTAAAAGGGATTCAAGCCTTCGGGCTTGACATAAATGATGCATCGTGATGTTGATGGAATTCATCGATCACCGCAAAAATACGCCACAGATATGTGAGCAAAGGAGGACTTTTTTATGACTAACATTACTGATCAGGGATTAATTCATGCATGTTCCGCAATTGCAGCCGCAGTGGTAATGCTTGGTAGCGGACTTGGCCCCGCACTTGGACAGGGTTATGCAGCAGGTAAGGGTGTTGAGGCGGTTGGACGTAACCCCGGCGCAAGAGGTGAGATCATGACCACCATGCTTCTGGGACAGGCAGTTGCCGAGACCACCGGTCTTTATGGTCTGGTAGTTGCGTTGATTCTGATGTTTGTTAAGCCTTTTGGTTGATCGGCCATGCGGTGGACCGCGAAAGAGGGCGGTTTGCGGCAGGTGAATAAGGGAGAAAGGAGGCAGACATCATGCTCGACAGACTGTTTGGATTAGATGCTCAGTTTATCCAGGATGTGATCATCATGGGAATCAACCTGTTTATCCTAGTCTTTGCACTGTCCTATCTGATTTTCAATCCGGCCAGAGCTGTGATGAACAAGCGCCGGGAGAAAATTGCATCGGATCTTTCGACGGCAAAGCAGGAAAAAGAGGATGCTATCGCATTGAAGGCTGACTATGAGGATAAGCTGACCAATATCAATCAGGAAGCTGAGGAAATTTTGAATGCTGCCAGAAAGAAAGCGCTGAAGCAGGAGGAAGAGATCATTGCTCGTGCGAAGGCGGAAGCTGCGATCGTGATGGCGAGAGCCAACACAGAGATCGAATTGGAAAAGAAGAAGGCTGTTGACGGAATGAAGCAGGAGATGATCACCATTGCTTCCATGATGGCCGGAAAAGTGGTTTCTGCATCGATGAATACCGAGATCCAGGACAAACTGGTCGAGGAGACATTGAGCGAGATAGGTGATGAGACATGGCGAAGCTGATTTCAAAGACATACGGCGATGCCCTGTTTGATGTGGCTGTGGAAAACAAG
>JAFQDI010000223.1 GCA_017416055.1 Lachnospiraceae bacterium | reverse complement strand
TTTATCTGTCGAAGCGAGGGGCAGAAGTCAGATTGATCGGTGATGGTATCTGTGTGACGGCAGTGACCGATGGTGAGATCTCTTTCGATGAGACATATCGCGGAGTGATTTCCATCTTTTGCCTGAATGGGAAAGCATCCGGGGTGACGCTCTGGGGACTTAAATATCCGCTTGAGAACGCGGTGCTGACTTCGGAGATGCCACTGGGTGTCAGCAACGAGTTTACCGGACAGAAAAGCACCGTCAGGGTTACTGACGGCACATTAATCATTATGTGGAGCGAGAATTGATTGACGGATCACGTCAAAAAGTACAGCACCGATATCAGATGAGAAAGACTGCCGGCCAGGCAGAACAGATGAAAGACAGAGTGCATATAACGGTGTGTCTTTCCCAAGCTATAGAAGAGAACACCCACGGTGTAAGCGATTCCGCCGGCCACCATGTAGAGGGTTCCCCGGTCACCTAAAATCTCCAGAATCATGGAGGGAGAAGCGACGGCGAAGATGGACCAGCCCATGCCGAGATAGAGGACCATGGAAATTACGCGGTAGCGCTTTAGGTCAATGGCATTCAGAATGATGCCAAGAACCGTGAGTGTCCAGATAATCGCGAAAATCGCCCACCCTCTGGCAGCGAAGCCTACCCGGATCATCTGCATCGCCGCGGCGGAATAGGTGCCGGCAATCAGCAGGTAAATCGTACAGTGGTCGATGATTTGAAACACCAGCTTTGCTTTGCATTTCGGGGAAAGACCGTGGTAGATACTGGACATCGTGTAGAGCAGAATCATGGAGATACTGAAGATTAGTCCGCCGACAACACCGTAGGGGTTATCACAGATGACAGCCAGACAGACGCAGAGGATCAAGGCCAGAATGCCCATCGCGCCTCCGGTGATGTGACTGATCATATTGAATAATTCTTCTCCACGTGTGTAGGAGGGAAGGGTCCTCTCAGCAAGGGGAATACGTTTCATCAGGAAATTCTCCTTCATTAAATGATTGAAATTACAATATCTAGTATCTAAAACTATATTACAAAATATTCATTAAAAAGTCAAGAGTTTTTTGAAACACAACCATAGATTTTGAAAATCAGATGTGGACTTTTCCCCGCATCTATGGTAAATAATAGAGAGAAGAATCCAATCGCCTGATTTGGCGATATCGGGAAAGAGGAGAGACGATGAAGTACGATAAGACACAGTTTGCTGAGGCATTTCAGGAATGGATACGGGGAATTGAAGAGCATGCACTGCCCGGATGGGAGGCATTTCCCTCCTTGGAACTATATATGGATCAGGTGATTGCGCTGATCAATCAGTATCTGGAGGTCTTTGAGGCGGACCGCGAGGAGAAGGATTATGTGGTTACGGCGGCGATGGTGAATAATTATGTGAAGATGAAGATTGTTCCTGCGCCGGTGAAGAAGCGTTATACGAAGGTACATCTTGCCTATTTGGTGATGGTGTGTACACTGAAACAGACGCTGAGCATGGAGATGATTCGAAAAATCATACCGGTGGATATGGAGCCAGAGCAGGTGCGCAAGATCTATACTTCTTTTGTACAGAATCAGGGAAAGACGTTTTCGACGTTGGCAGAATTGATGCGGGTTCATGCACACGAGAAGCTGTCTGATGATGCGGAGAATGCAGATGATGTCGTGCTTCAAACAGCGATTTTCTCCACACTTGCCCGTGCATTGACGAAGAAGATGCTGAGCTTGCCGGAAAAGACGGAGTGACCTGTGAGAGCTTCTTCGGAAAGTGGGGGCGATTGTGCTTTCGCAGAGGGACTTCGAGGGACTCGGTTAGAAAGATAAGGAAGGATGACAATAACGTGACAGAAGAATTGAGACAGAATGAAGGAAAAGAAAATAAAATGGGCACTATGCCCATCAATAAACTGTTGATTTCCATGGCAGCTCCGATGATGCTGTCCATGCTGATCCAGGCACTTTACAATATTGTGGACAGTATCTATGTGGCGCGGATCGAGGAATATGCACTGACCGCCGTGTCGTTGGCATTTCCACTGCAGAATCTGATGATCGCCGTGAGCGTGGGCATCGGTGTCGGTGTCAATGCATGGCTGTCCAAACACTTGGGAGAAAAGCAGCCTGAGCAGGCGAATCGTGTGGCGATGAACGGTATGGTTTTGGAGATGATCGCATATCTGATCTTTGTGCTGATCGGTCTGTTTGGAATCGAGCCATTTTTGCGTAGCCAGACAGATATCCCGGAGATTGTCGAGTATGGAATGACCTATCTGCGCATCTGCATTTTTGGCTCCTTTGGTTTATTTGCGCAGGTAATCAGCGAACGTCTGCTGATCGCGACCGGACGCACCGTGCTCAGCATGATCACACAGGCGACCGGAGCAATCATCAATATTATTTTGGACCCGATTCTGATTTTCGGCCTTTTGGGCTTCCCGGCCATGGGGATGGCGGGTGCTGCCTGGGCCACCGTCATCGGACAGATTGTCGGTGCCGGGCTGGGACTGTGTCTGAATCTGTTTAAGAATCCGGATATTCAGTTGAAACTGAATGGGTTTGTGCCTCGATTCAATGTGATCAAGCGGATTTTGTCTGTCGGAATTCCCTCGGTTATCATGGCATCTGTTGGTTCGGTGATGACGTTCT
>JAFQDI010000222.1 GCA_017416055.1 Lachnospiraceae bacterium | reverse complement strand
TCGACTCTTCCCAGTTTTCGGATGCTCCCCTTCAAGTAGAGGATCGCCTCCGAGAGGGTCGTCTTCCCAGCGTCGACATGAGCCACGATACCCGTACAAATCTGCCTTTTTCTCTTTTCTTCCGATCTTTGACTCATGCAAAATACCCCTCTTATGGTGATGATTTCTCATTATACCACAAGAGGGGATATTCGTCATTTCTTTTTTCTTTTTAAAGGGAAGACTCAGCAGGCAAGCTCATTTACGGTCAATCCTTCACCGCCAGATAAACCGCCGATGACATGGGATTCAATCTCACGCTGATTTTTCCGTCCTTCGTCACCTCGTACTGTTTTCGACCCACATTGTAACCGTTCTTTCCGGTCTTCATGAGGCGAATCATCTTTCCGCCCGGTGCCACGCCTGCTTCCCATACAGGAAGTTCCACCTGTCGTTCCTCAAGGGAAGTGTTCACCGCAACCACGATCTGTTCCTCGTCGTTAAACCGTCCGTAAGCAAGAAGATTTCGCTCCTCGAGTAGCGGCTTCAGCGCACCGTTTTGAAGTGCGGAATGGCGATAGTGCATCCAGCTGGCATCGCAGTGGAACTCAATTAGTTCAAAATCCTCACGCCCCCAAGGGTACGTCCGGCGGTTATCCGGGTCTGTAAACCCACACAGTCCGGCCTCATCTCCGTAATAGAGTCCCGGAGCACCCGGCCAGGTCATCTGCATGATCACTGCCGCCCGCAAGATATCCTTGCTGACACCCTCGGATGCTGCACCGCTTCCCAGCGTCGCGATACGACCCGCTTTGTGGTTCGTTCGGGTGAGGAAACGGGAATGGTCGTGATTGGACAACTGATTCAGTGCCGCCTCAACCGCAGGTCGGGGTGTTCTGCCCATAAAGCACTTCATCCGATGGAAGAATGCTGCCGAATCACCAACTTGCCCGGCCTCGTAACGGTCACTATGCTTCTCCATGCCGGTGAAAAACCAGGTGACCGGCTCCATAAAGCCGTCATAATTCATCACTGTATCCCACTCTTTGCCGTTCAACCAGGGAGCGGGATCGCCGTAATGCTCTGCAAATACGATCGCCTCCGGGTTGGCCTCCCGCACCGCCGCGCGAAAATCCTGCCAAAACCGGTGATTTGTCTCCGGGGTATCGCCCAAATCCGCCGCAACATCCAGACGCCATCCGTCCACATTGAAGGGCGAGGAAACCCATTTCCTTCCGATATTCAGCATGTACTGATAAAGCTCCGGCGAGCCCTCGTAATTCAATTTTGGAAGGGTCGCATGATCCCACCAGCCTTTGTACTCCTCATTGTACGGCCACTTTCCGGTTCCTTTGAAGCAGAAAAAGGTCCGATACGGGCTCTTCTCCGACACATAAGCACCCAGCTCATATCCCGGCTGACCCTCATAAATCAACTCACGGTCCATCCACTTATTGAACGATCCACAATGGTTAAATACACCGTCGATCACGACTTTCATTCCTCTGCGATGGGCTTCCTCGATCAGCCGGATAAACAACCGGTTGCTCGCCTCCAAATTTGCAGAAGATGCCACACGTCTGCGATAGCGCTCGTTTTTCTTCAAACTAATGTCGCTCTCATCCGTCTCAGGCAAGATTACTCCATAGTGAGGGTCAATGTAGTCATAATCCTGCGTGTCATATTTATGGTTGGAGGGTGACACAAAGATGGGATTCAGATAAATCACCTGCACGCCAAGATGGCCGAGATAATCCAGTTTGTTCAAAATGCCCTGAAGATCTCCACCGTAGAATCTGGCCACATCCATCTTTTGAGGTAAAGAGTTCCAGTCCTTCACCTGTTCCACCGTCGCGTCCTTCAGATAACTGTACTCATTGTCCAGCACATCGTTGGTCGGATCGCCGTTGCAGAACCGATCAACAAAAATCTGATAATACACGGCACCTCTCGACCACTCCGGAACGGTGAACCCGGGAACAATCAGGAAGTATCCATCGTTCTGCAGTTCATCCACCGCCCCGAACCGCTGATAATAACAGCTCCCTGTCTCATTTTCCACGCGGAACGCATAATGGATATGCCTTTCCTTCAGCGTATACTCCACTTCAAAAAAGTCAAAAAGCTCATCCGTACGGCGAAGCACCATCGAAACGGGCTCCTCCCCACGGACAAGCAGCTGTGCCAAACTTACATTTTCCTTTGCAGTCCTTAAGGTTATCGTAACTTTCTGCCCTGCCTTCGGAGCGAACGGAGCCAAAAATGACTCCGATTCGTCAGAAAACAGGGCGCGTCGATTGATTGGTTCCATAGAAACTCTCCAAATCCGGTCAGTTTTTTATTCTGTCGCTTCCTCTGTTGTCACCACAGGCTGTTCTTCAAGTGCCTTTTCGGTCTCAGGTCCATCGAACAATGCAGCGAATTCCTCTCCGCTGATCTTCTCTTTCTCCATCAAAAGGTCTGTCGCACGGTAGAGAACCTGCTCATGCTTTTTGATGATCTCATAAGCCTTCGCGTAGCAATCATCAATGATCGCCTTCACCTCGTTGTCGATCACTGTCGCCATCGACTCGCTGTAGCTGCGGGTATGTGCCAAATCACGACCGATGAATACCTCATC
>JAFQDI010000221.1 GCA_017416055.1 Lachnospiraceae bacterium | reverse complement strand
GGATGCAGGGCGAGACATATTGACCAGGGCCATTGCGACGCCGGTCATGGTGAGTGCCGACAGCAATGCCTCCAAGGACTCTGCCTCTCTGGTTTTCAGACCGGCCGCTTTGGAAAAACAGTCATCCAGTGCTCTTTGCACCAAGGTTACGCAGGTGTCGCAACGATAATCGCCATTTGCTTTCACAGCGAGATCCCAGTCTGCGATCGCCGTGATTTTGCCGACTACATCTCCGAATCCTGCCTCAATCAGATCCTGCGGGGCGGTCTGTAAGACATCGGTATCACCGATCAGTCCGTAGGTGAGATGCGCCTGCGGGGAGTATTTATATCCCTGAGAAATGATCGGTGCACCGTCAGCCACATAACCATCCATGGAGGGGGCGGTGGCAACAATGATATAGGGAAGTTTGGAACGGGAAGTGACAAATTTCACGGAGTCATTGATCACACCGGATCCCACAGCGATCATTAAATTCACATCCAAATCCTGTTCTTGAATGATTCTTCCCAATGTCTTTTCATCGGGAATCAAAATATCGTCACCGCAATCAAACAGAAGCTCTTTGACCAGGAAACCGTTGGCTTCCAGAAGTTCCACGGCCTTTTTTCCGGCCACCTTGTAAGTGTTGTTGTCGTAAACAACCAGAATTTTTCCGGATTTGAAGGGTTCTGCCATTTTCGGAAGGTCTTCGATTGCGCCCTTTCGAATCGACATTTCTTTTACGCTGAAGCTGTGGTGGCGTCCGCAGGAGCAGTCAAATTCGACCTGAGGCATTTCGTTGATGCTCATGTTTAAAATTTCGTTCATGCGTCACCTCCGGGACTGTTGATCAGTGCGTTAGCACAGTCGAAATCAGTAATCAATACGTTGATGTATTTTCCTTTGATCGCGCCCTGAATCGATTGAAGCTTTGAGATGCCGCCCGCGATTCCAATCGAGCAAGGAATTTTGCGAAGTTTATGCAATGGCATTCCAATGACCAGATTATCATTTTTGTAGGGAGAAGATTCGCCGTGGATATCATAAAACTGCATGCAGATCTCTCCGGTGACATGTCTGGCTACAAGAGAGTCAACCTCATTTTCCTTAAAGTAACCGGTGGCCTTGATGGAGGATTTTTCATTCGGATATCCGATACCTACGATCGACAGGTCTGCGCGCTCGCCCAGCCGGAGCGCAGCAGCAATACTCTCTTCCTTCATCAATTCTCTGCGGACAGATAAACTGGACACTCTGGCCGGTGCCTGCAGCGGGACAAAACGACCGTTGTACTTGCGGGAAAGACTCTCTGCAAGGTTGTTGGAATGAAGTTCCATTCTTAGCTGCCCCATTCCGCCGATGAGAGGAACAAAGGTAACATTGCTTGCATTTGGCCGTTCTAGTTTTGAGATGACGCGATGCAACGTGGAACCCATGGATATACCAACAATATCGTCATCCTTTATCGTGCGTTCCAGATATTTCGCGGTAGCGGTTCCGAGGAGATTAAGCGTTTCTTCTTCCGTCGGCATAGAGTCGACGATCAGCACGTCCTTCAGTCCGTATCGTTCTTTTAGCTGTCGCTCCAGCTCCCAATGTTTGATTGCATCCAGATCAGAAATCTGGATTTTGACAATACCCTGCTCTTTGGAAGAGGACAGTAGTCTGGAAACAGTAGGTCTGGAAATGTTCAGCATCGCTGCAATCTGCTGCTGACCGATATTCTCAAGGTAATATAAGTTACACACCTTGATCATCAATCGCACATCGTCTATCAATTTTTTCATTTTTCGTGTCCCTCCAATCTAAAATAAAGTATATTCCGCCGCAATATCGTTGTCAACATAATTTTTGCTTTGGTTCAAAAATAATTGCAATCTAAAGAAAAAACAATAATAATATACACATTATATTTACAAATGTAAAGATAAATAGGAAATCAAAATAGAAGTTATATATTGCAGGCCATGTACATAGAATAAGATTATAGGTCGATTGGACAGGCGGGTGGAGAATGAAAGATATGGTGATGGTGAATGAGCCTGTGCTGCCGGTGTACCGACTTCCGGAATCCGGCAGCGAGCGCGTAGATGAGTTGCTCTACGGGATGTGGGGGCAGCTCATGGGTGAGATATGCGGAGAGTATGTACATATCTGTACCGGCTACGGTTACGAGGGCTGGTGCAGGCGTGATGGTCTGAAACACGGAGAGTGGGATGTGTGCCGGGCGTGGTGTTCAAGCCGGGCATTTATTCATTCCCGATTTGCGGATATTCACAAGACACCGCAGATTTCATCGGAAGTGTTGCTGACACTTCCCAAGGGAAGTCTGATCACAGTATGTGAGGAGTATTGCAGGGATGGCTGGCAACAGGTGGAATTTCTGGATCGGCGGATTGGATATGTACGCAGTGCACAATTAGGGCCGATTTGTGCGGGAAGACGAGATTGCTATTGGCAGTATGGCGGAGTGATGCTTCCGCAAAAAGAGGAAACCGCCCTCCGAGAGAGCCTCGTGAGAACGGCGAAAATGTATTTAGGAACTCCATATCGCTGGGGAGGAAAGAGTCCAGAGGGGATTGATTGTTCCGGGCTTTGCTCGCTGGTGTATTGGATGCACGGAATTGTGATTTTTCGCGACAGCAGCATTCGACCGGAATACGCGGTGCGTCAGATCCCGGTTGCACAGATGGCACCGGGAGATCTGTTGTATTTTCCGGGACATATGGCGATGTACATCGGAGACGGCCGATACATCCACTCCTCGAATACCTGCCATGGGGTGGTAATCAGCAGTCTGAACCCGGAGGACGAAACATATTTTCCGTTACTGGATGGAAAGTTGATCGCGGCCGGGAGTGTCTTTCTGCACAAGGAGGCTTAACGTATCCTCGGGGAGTGAGCCATAGACAAATGCAGAGTAGGCTTCCCCTGCCTTCGCCTCGAAGACGGAGGGGATCAATGGAGCGCATCCCTCAGGCAATTTTAGGTAAATGCCGTGTTTTCCGGCAGGAAGGCGCTTGTGGCTGGTGATCTGCCGAAACCAGACGTCGGAAAACAGCAGCCAATCTCCGTAATGAAACAGATGGTAGCGCATGGGGGTGTCGGTCAGATTGATCGTGCGAAAGCATGCGGACTTACGTCCGCAGAAGCAGGGATAGTCCGGAATGGATAGAATGTCCATTCCGTGAGAAGCGGTAATCAGAGCCAGGGTAAACGCTGTAGGAGTAAAGAAAGGAAGCGTTTTTTGTAAGTATACACGCCTGCTTTCGCTACCGGTTACGGTGACGATATGAAAGCCGGGATCACAGGGAGAGTAGTCGGTAAGATCACCGAACCGGACAAACTCTGTTCGAAAACACGGCAGGACTGTGACGGTGAGCGGTTCAGAGAGCTTTGGAAGAGAATGAAAGATACGGATTGAGATCATAAAACCTTACATCCGATGCGAATCGGAATTGTTTTTTTCTAGAATATGCGAAAGAGTATGCTTTTTTGAAAAAAACGGTTGTTATTTTCAAAATTATGCACTATAATATAGACTAAGCTAATTTGGCTGTACAACATACACTCGAAAGGACGGTAATAAACTATGCCATTAGTAACAACTACCGAAATGTTTAAGAAAGCTTACGCTGAAAATTACGCTATCGGCGCATTCAACGTAAATAACATGGAGCTGATCCAGGCGATCACTGAGGCAGCAAATGAGGAGAAGTCTCCCATTATCCTGCAGGTATCCGCAGGTGCCAGAAAGTATGCTAAGCACGCTTACCTGGTTAAGCTGGTTGAGGCAGCGCTCCTTGATACCGATATTCCGATTGCTCTGCATCTGGATCACGGCGCAGATTTCGAGATCTGTAAGTCCTGTATTGACGGTGGATTCACCTCCGTTATGATTGACGGTTCCTCCCACAGCTTCGAGGACAACATCGCTCTGACCCGCAAGGTTGTTGAGTACGCTCATGACCACGGCTGTGTAGTAGAGGGTGAGCTTGGTACCCTCGCAGGTATCGAGGATGACGTAAAGGTAGACGCAGCAGACGCTTCCTACACCAGACCCAGCGAGGTTCAGGAGTTCGTAGAGCGTACCGGCGTTGACTCTTTGGCTATCGCTATCGGAACCAGCCACGGCGCATACAAGTTCAAGCCCGGCACCAACCCTCAGCTTCGCTTTGATATCCTTGAGGAGATCGAGAATAGACTCCCTGAGTTCCCCATCGTACTTCACGGCGCATCCAGCGTTCCCCAGGAGTATGTAAAGATCATCAACGCTAACGGTGGCGCACTGAAGGACGCTATCGGTGTTCCCGAGGAGCAGCTTCGCAAGGCAGCTTCCATGGCAGTATGTAAGATCAACATCGACTCTGACCTTAGACTTGGTCTGACCGCTGGTATCCGTCAGCACATGATGGAGCATCCCGATCACTTCGATCCCCGTCAGTACCTGACCGATGCTCGTGCTAACGTTAAGGCTATCGTTAGACATAAGATCGTTGACGTTCTCGGTTCCGCAGGAAAGGCTTGAGAATAAGCGAAAGCAAAAAAGAAATAAGTATGTTTCGGGCGGTGCAGCGTTAGCTGCGCCGCTCTTTTACGATTTATGGAAAAGGATTGACTTTTGTCACAAATATGGTAAAATAAACTTGGAAACAAAGAAACCAAGATTTTTATAATTTATTTGATTTGTGCATATAATAAGGAGGATGAGTATGACTGCCAGAACTGTGATGAAAGGAAAAACTTCGATGGAAAGAAAAATTTTGAGTATATCATCTAAACGTCAGATTACGATTCCGCAGAAATTTTTCACCTTGATTGGGTTTGGGGATGAGGCGGAGTGTATCCTTCGGGGAAATGAATTGATTCTTCGGCCGGCGAGGAATCCTTCCGGCGGGGAATTTGCAGAGCAGATTTTAGCAGAGCTGATTGATGACGGTCTATCCGGAAAAGAACTCTTGGCAGAGTTCAAAAAAAGACAGGAAAAGATACGCCCTGCGGTAGAATTGATGATCGCGGAAGCAGAAAACGTTGCGTCCGGAAATGGCGAGTTTATGACCTATGATGATGTGTTTGGTGCGGAGGAAGATGAATGACAGAAGTTAGATTTCTTCCTCCGGCAGCCAAATTCATAAAAAAACTAAAAGATAAAAAATTGAAAGCACTTTATCAGGAGGCCGTAGATCGAATTAGGGCAGATCACACTGTTGGAGAACCGAAGACCGGAGATTTGAGTGGAATCTATGGGTATGATATTTATTATAATAAGACAAATTATGAACTGGCATATCGCGTCGAATATGTGGAAGATAAAATTATTGTCGTGATTATGGCGGGTACGAGAGAGAACTTTTACGATGACCTAAAAAAGTATATTAAGGGATAATATAAGGCCGGGCGATGTGCTCGGTCTTATATTTTAAGAGAAATGAGAATGAATGTACTCCATGCAGAGAAAATGGTTATTCTTGTAATGTGGATGAACCCGCACAGCTCCGGGGACGGCGGGGACCTAGAGGACCCAGACTGGTGTCCGCACATCCGGTGATTACGCAGCTTCAATAATATTGATGAGAGTAGAACGCATCCCTTTATTGGGGTGCGTTTTACTACATTTTACTCTTTACCCTCCATTTTTCTTGTGGTAAAATATAATAGAGGTGTTTGGAATTCAAGTGGTGTGACATAGAGCTAATATAGGAAGAGGACAGAAAATGATGATGAAGGTATACGGAGCAGACATTTGCATTGATTGCCGCAACTTAAAACATATTATGAAGACTCGCGGGCTGGAGTTTGACTATCGCGATATCATCGCAGACACGCAGACACTTCGAGAGTTTCTTGCAATCCGCGATCACAGCGAAGCGTTCCATGAATGCAAGGAGCGGGGAGGAATCGGAATCCCCTGCTTTGTGGACGGGGATAGAGTGACGTTGGATATTGATGAGGCCTTCGCATGGATCGGTCAGCCACCGGTTGGAGAAGAGGAAATCGTAGAGCACTATGTGTGAATGAGAACGGGAGGATGATCAGTGGATATTTCGCATGTATTTGGAAATGAAACGTTTAACTACCGAGTGTGCGC
>JAFQDI010000220.1 GCA_017416055.1 Lachnospiraceae bacterium | reverse complement strand
TTGGTGTCCTGATATTCATCCACCATGATATATCGAAAACGGTTCTGGTAATACTCCAACACCTGAGGAACGCTTCGGAAAAGTTCCACCGTCTTCACGATCAGATCATCGAAATCCAGCGCATTGTTCCGCTTTAACTGCGCCTGATACTCTGCATAAATTTCCGCATAATTGCGCTGGCGAAAATCCCATGATGCACCGGCAGCATATTCCTCCGGACCGATCAGTTTGTCCTTCAGTCCGCTGATGATGCTGAGCATCCCGCGCTCGCGGTACTGCTTCGGGTCCTTGTCCAGCTTTTTGATCACTTGGCGCATCAGTGTCTTCTGGTCATCGCTGTCATACACGGTAAAGTCGGTTCCATAGCCCAGATATTCGATATGCCGCCGCAATATACGCACACACATGGAATGGAAAGTGGAAATCCAGATGCTCTCTGCACCGGTCTGCACCAATCGGTCCACACGCTCACGCATCTCATCTGCCGCCTTGTTTGTAAAAGTGATCGCAAGGATATTCCAAGGGTTGATCCCCTCTTCAATCAGATAGGCGATGCGGTGGGTGAGGGCGCGGGTCTTGCCCGAACCGGCACCGGCCAAAACCAGTGCGGGGCCGGATACGGTGGTGACCGCTTCGCGCTGCATCGGGTTCAATTTATCAAATATATTTTCCATGAAACCTCCGTTCATGGCTGCCTTGCAACATTGCTGTTTTACCTGTTGGGAAAGGAAGGGTACGACGGCTTCATGGCCCCAACCATAATTGTGACATGTCCTCAGCAGCCTTCTATCATTAAGAAAAAACAACCGCTGCGAAATCGATTGCTCACTCTCGCAGCGGCTTTTGCTTATTATTTTATTGCAGTGCGGCTTACTTTCCGAGTTTTGCCTTCAGTGCCGCCAACTCATCCTCAACGGCGGAAGAAGGAGCATTCTCATACTTCTCCATCAGATCATTCACGTCGCCGGTCGCGGACTTCTTGTTCAGCTCTGCCATCGCATTTGCCTCATCAAGCATCTTGTTTGCTTTCGCTTCCATACGCTCGAATGCTGTGATGGTGCCCTTTGCACCCTCAATGCTTGCGCCAAGCTTGTTAAGCTTTTCCTGGGTCTTAGCAACCTGGATCTTCGCCTTGATCGCATCTTTTCTCGCACGCATGGAGGACATATCCTCGCAAAGTTTGTCGTGCATCTGACGCATCTTCGCTGCATTTCCTGCTGCCAGGTCATACGCCTGCTGAAGTCCCGTCTTCTTATCCTCAAGCTGAGCCTTCTTGGTCAGAAACTGCACTGCATCCTGATCATTTCCGGCCAGGACTGCTTTCTCCGCATAAATCTGCATCTTGCTGATCTCTGCAATACACTGATCCAGCGTTCTCTTCGCCTTGGTCTCCTCCGCCATCACTGCAGCGGTCTCGGCCTTCACGTTCGCCAGATCTTCCTCCAGATCCATCAGATACTTGTCGATCATCTTCTCAGGATCCTCTGCCTTGTCAAGCAGTGCGTTAAAATTAGCTTCCATAATGTCTCTGAATCTTGCGATAATACCCATTTGTCCATCCTCCTGATTTTCTATCATTTACTCTTCAGATTTGTTTAATCGTGCGAGCGTCATATCATATCCATCGTTTCCGTAGTTCAAGCTGCGGTTTACTCTGCTGATCGTCGCTGTGGAGGCACCGGTCTTCTCCGCAATCTCCAGATAAGTCTTCTTCTCCCGCAACATCTCAGCTACCTCAAAACGCTGAGACAGGGAGAGTAATTCGTTGATCGTGCATACGTCCTCAAAAAACACATAGCACTCTTCCACGTTTTCCAGTGTCAGTATTGCTTCAAACAGGCGACTCACTGCCTTTGTCTTAATCTTCGGATTCATCCAAACGTCCTCCTCAAATGTGCTTGTACGGTGAGTACGCCCTGCGTTCTTCCCGACTCTAACATTTTAACACGTTACAGTGAGAATGTCCATTGTTTTTTTGTGTTTTTTTCGTGTATACGAAATTCTTCTGCCATCCTTTCAGGGTTTTATCCTTCCTCGTTGGCCATCACTTTGATTGCACCAAGGCTCTTTGCCACCGCAGGCACCAGCAAAATCGCCACGGTGACTGCCGCCTCCGCAAAGATGTAGGCTCCGTTATACGCCAATGAATATGCGAAAGGATTCCAGCCTTCCCATGCGTATTCTCCGAAGAATATCCAGCCGGAGATCACCGCAAACACATATCGGCCCAGAATACCGGCCACATAGCCCTTCACCAGACCGTGCTTTGCCTTGTGGAAAAATCCGGCAAGACCAAGGGCACCGAATGCCAGCGGATAATCCACCAGAACCTGGATCGGTGTATAGATGTAGGGACCAATCAGAAACTGCATGACACCGTAAGAAAATCCGGTGAGAATACCTGCTGCCGGACCGTAGATCCAGCCGATCACACAGATAAACAGCATGCTGCACAGCGTGACAGAACCGCCGAATGGAAACTCATACACCTTGATCATCGATGTCACCGTCGCCAGAGTCATTCCCATGGCACAGAACACCAGTTGTCTGGTTCCCATCTTCTTCCCGCCGCCGGCCTTCGCCGCAACCGCTGCGGCACCAATGAGTAAAACTGCCAGGATCGCAACCAGCGCGATCTTTCCTGCTGTGGTCAGGAGAAGTTCTC
>JAFQDI010000219.1 GCA_017416055.1 Lachnospiraceae bacterium | reverse complement strand
CCTGGGAGCCGTATTGCAGATATCGGAACCGACCACGGATTTTTGCCGATCTGGCTGATGCAGAATGGTGTCATCCGTCATGCGGTGGCGATGGATATTCGAAAAGGCCCTCTCGGACGTGCAGAGGAGCATGTGGAGGAGTGTGGACTTACCGAAGTGATCGAGACCAGGCTCAGTGATGGGCTGGAAAAACTTCAGGCCGGCGAGGCGGACACTGTGATCATTGCCGGCATGGGCGGACCACTGATTTTGGAGATTCTGGAACGCGGCATGGGAGTGGTACCGTCGATTGAGCGGTTTGTTCTCTCACCCCAGTCGGACTGGAACGGGTTTAGAAAGGGCATCCGGAAGATGGGGTTTGTGCAGCAACGGGAAGAGATGATTTTCGAGGACGGAAAATATTATCTGATCACAGAGGCTCAGTATCACCCGGAAGATGCTGCGCGCATGGCAGCGGAGGAAATAGAGGACAGATTCGGTCCGTTTCTTCTGGCAGAGAAACATCCGGTGCTGAAAAGCTATTTGGAGTGGCAAAAGGGTATTTTGAACGGAATCTTGCATAAATTGACAGAGAGTAAGACGGCAGATGCCGAAAAGCGGAAAGCTGAAGTGGAGATGGAACTGAGTGCGGTGAACACAGCGCTCGAGAGACTTTGAGGCGGATGCCAAATCAGAGAAGATGAGATAAGAGGTGATACGATGCTGAAGATGACGATCAACAGTCAGATAAGGGAGTACCCGGAGGGGACGTTGCTGAAAGCGGTTGCGGAAGAGTATCAACCGCAGTATAAGGATGATATTGTTCTGGTCAAAGTGAATGGAAAGCTGTATGAACTGATGAAAGAGATTCCCGAACCAGGCGAGGTGGAGATTATCACCACCGGTGATGAGATCGGGATGCAGACCTATCAGCGCAGTGTTCTTTTTCTTGCTATAAAATCGATCTACGATGTGGCAGAACATAAACTGAAAAAGGTGACGGTGAATTTCTCCGTCAGCAAGGGTTTGTACATCGAGGTGAGCGGACAGACGGTGGATCCGGAGTTTGTGGCGAAAGTGGATCGCCGGATGAGAGAACTGGTGGCCTCGAAGATGCCGATCAGAAAACGGTCCGTGTCCGCAGAGAAAGCCGTCGAAACGTTCGGAAGACATGGAATGGCGGACAAGGAAAAACTGTTTATGTACCGACGTTCATCCCGTGTGAACATCTACAGTATCAACGAATTTGAAGATTATTTTTACGGCTATATGTTGCCGGATACCGGCTATTTGGAGTATTTTAGATTGTATCCGTATGATGAAGGGCTGGTGCTGCAGATGCCGGTGCGCAAGGCTCCTCGCGACGTTCCGGCCTTTGAACCCAGCCATAAGGTATTTCAGACATTGAAGGAATCCGCCCGATGGGGAGAG
Organism: Lachnospiraceae bacterium; assembly: GCA_017416055.1. The sequence goes on along the minus strand of JAFQDI010000219.1, from coordinate 4,688 downwards.
AAACTGGGGATCAACACCGTGGGAGATCTGAATGAGCGGATCGTCACGGAAGGACTGACTGAACTGATCCTGATCCAAGAGGCCCTGATGGAGAAGCGTCTGGGGGATATTGCGGCGATGATTGCGGCAGACCGCCGGAAGAAGATTATTTTGCTTGCAGGTCCTTCTTCCTCCGGAAAGACGACCACATCTCATCGGCTTTCGATCCAGCTGAAGACGTTGGGGTTGAATCCTCACCCGATTGCGGTGGATAATTACTTTGTGGACCGTGATCACACGCCGAAGGACGAGGACGGAAATTACAATTTTGAGTGTTTGGAGTGCGTAGATCTGGAACTGTTTAACCGCGATATGACTGCGCTGCTCTCCGGTGAGCGGGTAGAACTTCCCGTGTTCAATTTCAAGACCGGATATCGCGAGTACAGAGGAGATTATTTGCAGCTGGGACCGGATGATATTCTGGTTATCGAAGGCATACACTGCCTGAATGATAAGCTGAGTTATTCTCTGCCGGAGGAAAGCAAGTTTAAGATTTACCTGAGTGCGTTGACACAGCTGAACATTGATGAGCACAACCGCATCTCTACCACCGATGGCCGTTTGGTGAGACGAATCGTGCGGGATGCGCGGACCAGAGGCGCAGATGCGCAGCGGACGATTTCCATGTGGCCGTCTGTACGACGAGGCGAGGAGGAGAATATCTTCCCTTACCAGGAGACTGCCGATGTGGTCCTGAACACTGCGCTGATCTATGAGCTGGCGGTGTTGAAGCCCTACGCGGAGCCTCTCTTGTTCGCGGTGCCCAGAGACTGCCCCGAGTATCAGGAAGCGAAGCGTCTCTTGAAATTCTTTGATTACTTTTTGGTAGCACATGCAGATGACATTCCGAAAAACTCTATTTTGAGGGAGTTTATCGGGGGAAGTTGCTTTAATGCGTAAATGACGGAAAAGGAGAAGACAACAATGGAAAAGATACTGATGAAAACTCCCTTGGTGGAGATGGACGGCGATGAGATGACGAGAGTGCTGTGGCAGATGATCAAAGATGAACTGCTTACCCCGTTCGTGGAACTGAAGACGGAATATTACGATCTCGGACTGAAACACCGCGATGAGACGGAAGACCGGGTCACGATCGACGCGGCGGAGGCAAACAAGCGCCTCGGTGTGGCGGTCAAGTGCGCGACAATCACGCCGAATGCTGCCCGCGTGACAGAATATGATCTGAAGAAGATGTGGAAGAGCCCCAACGGTACCATCAGAAGTATTCTGGATGGTACGGTATTCCGCGCACCGATTCTGGTGAAGGGCATCGAGCCTTATGTGAAGAATTGGACGAAGCCCATCACGCTGGCCCGCCATGCATACGGAGATATTTACAAAGCAGTAGATGCCATCGTCGATGAGGGAACGAAGTGCGAGTTGGTGTACACCGCAGAGGATGGCACCGAGACGAGACAGTTGGTTCATCAGTTTGACGGTGCGGGTGTTGCCATGGGTATGCACAACACCGACAGCTCGATTGAGAGCTTTGCCCGCTGCTGTTTCAACTACGGTCTGGAGACAAAGCAGGATGTTTGGTTCTCCACGAAGGATACCATCTCTAAACAGTATGATCACCATTTCAAGGATATTTTTGCGGAAATCTACGAGAACGAGTACAAGGAAAAATTCGAGGCTGCCGGCCTGACGTATTTCTACACCTTGATTGATGATGCGGTGGCGAGAGTGATCCGTTCCGCGGGCGGATATATTTGGGCTTGCAAAAACTATGATGGCGACGTAATGAGTGATATGGTCGCGACGGCGTTCGGTTCGCTGGCGATGATGACATCTGTTTTGGTTTCTCCCGACGGCTGTTTTGAGTACGAGGCCGCTCACGGCACGGTGCAGAGGCATTATTACCGTTATCTGAAGGGCCAGATGACCTCTACCAATCCGGTTGCGACGATTTTTGCATGGACCGGTGCACTTAGAAAGCGCGGAGAACTGGACGGACTTTCTGCTCTGTGTGCGTTTGCAGATAAGCTGGAGAAGGCGACTTTGGAGACCATTGAGAGTGGTCTGATGACCGGCGATTTGGCGGCGATTACTACGCTGGAAAACCCGGTGACGCTTGATAGTGAGCAGTTTATCAAGACGATTCGTGCGAGACTGGAAGCGCTGGTGTAACATCTTATAAGAAATGAGGAAATTGGATGAGACGTAAGCTTTCTCATATGCAGATCATTGCATTGGGATTTTTTCTGATGATCATTACGGGAACCATCCTGCTCATGCTGCCGATCTCCAATCAGGAGAGAGTGTGGACACCGTTTGTTGACGCACTGTTTACTGCTACTTCCGCGTCCTGCGTGACCGGTCAGGTGGTGAGGGATACAGCGACCTACTGGAGTTCTTTCGGTCATGTGGTGATCATCACATTGATTCAGATAGGTGGTCTGGGCTTTATGACTATCGCCACGCTGTTTTTTCTTGCCTGTCGGAAACGGATGGGCCTTCGGAAACGAGCGGTGATGGTGGAGAGTATCAGCTATTCCCAGGTAGCAGGGATTCTTCCTTTTGTGAAAAAAATTATTTTAGGGACGATGATGTTTGAGGGAATAGGAGCGGTGTTACTGTCAATCCGCTTCATCCCACAATTTGGCTTAGGACGCGGAATCGCCTACAGTGTATTCCACTCAATCTCCGCATTCTGCAATGCAGGCTTTGATCTGATGGGCATTCGGGAGCCGTACATTTCGTTTTGTGACTATTCAGGGGACTGGTTGGTGAGTTTGACCATCATGTTTCTAGTTGTGATGGGTGGTCTTGGGTTCATGGTGTGGGATGATCTTCTGCAGAAAAAGCATCATGTGCGCCGATATAGTTTGCACACGAAGATCGTGCTGACCATGTCGGGGGTGTTGCTTTTTGGCGGAGCAGCACTGTTTTTCCTGTTTGAGCGGAACAATTTGGGTGCAGAAATGTCGCTGCACGAGCAGATATTGACGGCACTGTTTGATTCGGTGACCGCGCGAACTGCCGGATTTAATACCACGGACACCGCAGCACTCACCGACAGCAGCAAGCTGTTGACTATGATGCTCATGTTTATCGGAGGAAACTCCGGATCAACAGCGGGTGGTATAAAGACGACCACGGTTGCGGTGATTTTGATTTATACCGTTTGCGGACTTAAGGGACATCAGCACGCGACTGTGTTTGGAAGAAGGCTGGAGGAAGATAGCCTGAAGAAGGCGACCTATGTGTTTTTTGCCAATCTTCTTCTGGTGTTGGGAGGTACGTTGGTAATCTGTACAATCCAGAATATTGGTGTGGTGGATGTGTTATTTGAATGCTTCTCTGCGGGAGGAACTGTTGGAATGACTACGGGGATTACCAGAGATTTGAATACAGTATCAAAGTTAGTGATTATCTTTTTGATGTATTGCGGACGAGTGGGAAGTATTTCCTTTGGTTCAGCACTGCTTGAGAAGAGAGCACTGCCTCCGGTGACTGCACCGACTGAACAAATTACAATAGGGTGAGGTAGAGATGAAATCATTTTTAATTGTTGGCATGGGTTCCTTCGGGCACCATCTGTGCCGGGAACTGGCGAAAGAAAAGTGCGAGATCATGATTGTCGATCGAAATGCAGAGAATCTTGAGGATATGCTGCCCTATGTGGTCAGCGCGAAGGTGGGGGATTGCACTAATCCCGCAGTACTGAAGAGTTTTGGTGTGGAGGAGTTTGATGCCTGCTTTGTGTGTATTGGAGGAGATTTCCAGAGCAGTCTTGAGGTGACCTGTTCGCTGAAGGAACTGGGAGCGAAGAAGGTCTTTAGCAAGGCAGATGAAGATATTCAGGCAAAGTTTCTGCTTCGAAACGGTGCGGATGAAGTGATTTATCCGGAAAAGGATGTGGCGAGACGACTGGCAATCAGTGAGGGATCGGATAGTATCTTTGACTGCATTGAGTTGTCGGATGATTATGCGATTTTTGAAATCAAGCCGAACCCCAAGTGGGTGGGCAATCCGATGCCGCTCAATTTCCGTGCAAAATACAATCTGAATATCTTGGCGGTGAAGAAAGAGGGAAGGATACGTCCGTTTTCCGGTCCCGGATATGTATTTAAAGTTGATGAACACTTGTTGGTCATGGGGCATATCAATGATATTCGCAAGGTGGTGACCTGATGAGCGAGGAAGCACAGTTAAAGAAGCGTTTTCTCGAACTGGCAGACCGTGCGTACACAAACTATCAGTATCAGTTTACCGGATTTCTTAATCTGATGGAGACCAGTTTGTTTTTGCAGGCGGCGCGGGAGTTTCCTCACGTGCCATACACGTTGTATGGCGGAATGGCGGACTGTGAGCGGCAGATGGCGCGCCTCGGCAACGAGGAGCTGATGGGCTATGAAGAACCGTTTCCCATTTGTTGTATCAAGGCTGAGCCCAATCTGCAGAAATTTGCGGACAATCTGAGTCATCGCGATGTACTGGGGGCATTGATGAATCTGGGTGTGGAGCGAAGCACCATCGGAGATATCATTCTCTGCGATAATGTGGCATATATTTTCTGCACCGACAAGATAGCCGGTTTTTTGGCATCGGAGCTGACCCAGATCAGGCATACGCCGGTGCACTGCAGTATAGTGGAAGAACTGCCTGAGACGGCGGAGCTTCGAAAGACGGAGAGTGTGCGG
>JAFQDI010000218.1 GCA_017416055.1 Lachnospiraceae bacterium | reverse complement strand
TTACAAAACCGAGGATCCTGCGATCTACGAGGAAGCATTGGCAAACGGCGCAATGTTATTTACAGCCAACGACCCCAAGCGGGCAATGGATTTCTTCAGAGCGAAGGGACTGCACAGCTAATCCTGCGTAATGCCAAGTTGCATGACATACAGACCTTGGAGAGGGTCTATAAACACTACTACTATCTAATACGAGGACAGACACAATGAGAGTAACCGACATCAAAACATTTGTGGTGGACTGTTTCCGCACGAACTGGGTCTTTGTGAAGGTTTATACCGACGAAGGTCTTACCGGCGTGGGCGAGGCCACCCTGGAGTACAAGGAAAAGGCACTGTTGGGTGCCGTGGAGCATATCAAGGAATATCTGGTTGGAAAAGATCCTCTGCAAATTGAAAAACACTATCATGATATTTATCGCGACGCTTATTGGCGCGGCGGTGCGGTTCTGATGAGTGCTCTCTCCGCAGTGGAGATGGCGCTGTGGGATATTTTAGGTAAGCACCTGAATGTTCCCGTCTACCAGCTTCTGGGCGGCAAGGTCAACGAGGACTGCCGTATCTACGTGAACGGCTGGTTCTCCGGCGCAAGAACTCCCGAGGAGTTCGGTGCAAAGGCCGCTGAGGCAGTGAAGCGTGGCGTGACCGCCATGAAGTGGGACCCCTTCGGAAAGAATTATCTGCAGATTTCCAACGCCGATTTAGACAAGGCAATCTGCAATATCGCAGCTGTCCGCGAGGCGGTAGGCGATCAGGTGGATCTGCTGATCGAGGCACACGGACGTTTCGACGTTCCCACCGGCATCAAAATTGCACAGGAGATTGCTCCCTTTAAGCCCATGTTCCTGGAGGAGCCTGTTCCTCCGAACAACTTAGAGGCACTGCAGGCAGTACGAGAGAAATCCCCCGTGGCCATCTCTGCCGGCGAGCGTCTCTATGGCCGCTATGACTATAACGAGTTGTTCCGCCGCCGCGCTGCCGATTACATTCAGCCGGATATCTCCCATGCCGGCGGTATCATGGAGTTAAAGAAGATCGCGGCCATCGCTGAGGCCAACTATATTCCGTTTGCTCCCCACAACCCTTCCGGTCCTGTGGCCAACGCCGCCACCCTTCAGCTGGCAGCCTGCTGCCCTAATTTCTGTATTCTGGAAATTATGTACGACGACGTGGTATGGCGCAAGGATGTGACCAACGAGGATCTGTTCTACGAGAATGGACGCATCCGTATTCCCGATAAACCCGGTCTGGGTATTGAGATCGACGAGGAGGCATGTCTGGCCCACCCTTATCAGCCTCACACCCTGCGCCACTACACCGGTGCACTGACCGATATCCGTCCGGCTAAGACAGAATTCTACTTCTAAGGGGGCAATCATGAACAGAGCAGTTTTTGTGACCGGCGGAACCGTCGGCAGTGGTCTGGCCATTGCCGAGCGCTTCGCCAAGGAAGGTTATGATGTATTTATTTCCAGCCGTGACAGCTCCCGCGCCGAGGCTGCTGCCGCTGATGTTGCAGCAAAATACGGTGTATTTGCCAAAGGCTACACCCTGGATATCCGGGATGAAGACCGCGTCATTGAGATTTTCAAGGATATTGATTCCACTGGCAGGTTCGTGGAGACAGTAGTACTCAACTCTGCCGACATGGGCTTCGGTAATGATCCCGTTAAGGGTATGCCCTTCTTCGAGGTGTCGGTCGAGGAGTTTGGCCGTGTGTTTGAAACCAATCTGGTGTGGAACTTCACCATTGTCCGTCAGGCGGCTCTCCGCATGCGGAAGCACCACAAGGGAGCCATCGTCTTTATCGGCTCCAACACCTCCTACCGGGCTATCCCCAACCGCAGCGCTTACTGCGCTTCCAAGGGCGGTATCAATGCGATGTCCAAGGCCTTTGCCATTGATCTGGGTCCCTACGGCATCCGCAGCAATGTGGTTCTCCCCGGCACTATCAAGACAGCCCGTTGGGTATCCATGGGCAATAAACAGATTGTCAACGGCAGCCTGACTCCCATCGGCGACATCTCCGATTTTGAGGATATTGCCAACGCAGCCTGGTATCTGGGCAGCGACCAGTCAAAAAATGTGACCGGCACCGAGATCATGGTGGACGGCGGCATGGGCTGTCAGCTCTATCCCCAGGCACTGAATGAATATAAACGTGCATGGATGTCCCTGCAGGAAGAAGGTATACAGTCATGAAAATCACATGGTTAGGACAGGCCGGATTACTCTTTGAGATAGAGGACAAAACCATCGTTATCGATCCCTATCTCTCCGACAGCGTGGCCAAAGTAAATCCGAAAAATTATCGACGTTTCCCTGTAGATGAAACCTATCTGAACATCAAGCCGGATATGCTCATCTGCACCCACAACCACCTTGATCACCTGGACAAGGAGACTCTCGACCACTATTTCACCCCTGATGCAAAGATGATGGTTTTCGCGCCAAACGGCGGCTGGCAGGATCTTCGCACCTATGGCGGTGACCACAATTATATCCTGTTCAACATCGGCACCGAGTGGAATGAAGGGCCGATCCGTCTGCGCGCAGTTGCCGCAGAACATTCTGATCCTGCGGCCATCGGCGTCTTAATCACTTACTCAGACAAGACCTACTATGTGACCGGTGACACCCTCTACAGCGAGCGGGTATTTACTAGTCTGCCTGATGAGGAAATTGAAGCGGTATTTCTGCCCATCAACGGTGTAGGAAACAATATGAACGCGGCAGATGCCTCCCGTTTCGCAGCGCGGATCGGTGCCAAGTATGCGGTACCCCTACATTTTGGGCTGTTCGACGAAATGACGGCAGATGGATTTGCGCATTCCAAGAAGATAGTCCCTAACGCTTTCGAGGAAATTATCTTCGCTAATTAATCTTATTTGTGCAGAAGCTGTCGCTTAATGCGAAAGTTTAACCCTTTCTGGTCCTAAAGAAAACGGGGCTGTTGCACAACTCAGTGATATGCTTAGTTGTGCAACAGCCCCGTCATTTTCTTTGTCAATCTTTCTTATCAGGTTTTTCCTGAATAAACACATAACCGATGAGAAGGAGTGCCAGTCCCAGCAACGCTGAGGACAGATTCGGCTTGTCGATGAGCCCTATCAGTCCCTGATTGATGCCGATCAGCCCAATCACCACTCCTGCAAATCGTTTGTTAATCTTCTTCACCGCGGATTACTCCATACGAGTACAGTCGATGATCACCTTACCGCTGATCTTTCCTGCATGTACCTGCTGGATGCACTCCTCAAGCTTTCCTACCGGATATACGCCTGCCAACAGCGGACGAACATCAATGCGCTCGTTCTCAATCAAATGCAGTGCTCGCTGGAATGCACTGTAATTGAGAGCGAAGGTTGCACAGATCATCAGATCCTTACGGTATATATCAAAAGGCTTAATCTTAATCTCAGAATCAATGGGGCAAACGCCAAAGATCAGGATCTGTCCGCCGAATTTCGCACGGTCCACGTTGCTCTCAGCCACTCTTGCGCTGCCGGTACAGTCAATGATCACATCGTACTTCTGAGGATCGACTTCCTTTACGGGATTGATCACACGCTTTGCGCCGAGGGACTTTGCAAATTCCAACTTCTCATCCACTGCGTCTGCCACAGTCAGGCTGTTGATTGCTGCATTCTTCAACATCTGGAAGAACAGAAGACCGATGGAACCCGCACCGATGATCAGCACATCGTGCAAGGGAGAGAATTTCAGCTTATCCATCGCGTAGATTACGGTTCCCAGCGGCTCGGTGAATGCCAACACGGTGGGATCAATGTCAGGTCTTGCCTTCAGCACGGAAGCGGCAGGTGCGAGGGTGTACTCGGAGTTGCCGCTAGGTCCCATCAGACCGATGGTCATCAAGTGATCACAGTTGTTATTATAGCCACTCAGACAGGGCTCACACTGACCGCAGGTCCAGTAAGGATTCACGACAACCATATCACCGGGTTTTACATTCTTTACCTCGTCGCCGATCGCATCTACGATACCGCAGCACTCATGGCCCATGTTGAACGGATAACGGTCTTTTCCGAAGATCGTTTCCTTGTAATAGTTATGTACATCGGTTCCACACAGACCGTTGCGCAGAATTTTCACGCGCACCCATCCGGTTTTCACCTCCGGAAGCGGAACCTCCTGAAACTCAATCTTTCCCAAATCTGCCAAAACTACTTTTCTCATCTTTGTTCCTCCTTGTGATTATATGTCGGTCTGCATTTCGCCGCCGGCCGATTATCGTTATATTCTACCGTTTTTCACGCCTTGCCGGCACTTCCTGCCAGCTCGATGATCTTATCCACATCGTCTGCCAATTTTCCGCAAACCCACTCAGACAGCTTCCATGCATGTCCGTTATCTGCGCCGGCACGCTTTTCCTCGATACCCTGCTTCAGGTACTGAATATGTGCGTGACGAATCTGTGTTGCCACATTGAACTTTGCGATACCTCTGGAAATCGCCTGCTTCACGATATCATCGTCCAGACCGGTTCCGCCGTGCAGAACCAACGGAATATCCGTGAACTCGCGGATCTGATCCAGAATCTCCAACTGAATCTTCGGTTTTTCGGTGTAGAATCCATGGGCATTTCCGATGCCCACCGCCAAAGAATCCGGATGACACAGCTTCAAAAATTCGCGTACTTCCTCAGGGTCAGCCGCGGTGCTCTTCACCAGCAGATTGCCGTCGGCATCACGCTTCTCCAGGGTGCCGATCTCCGCCTCCACAGGGATACCGCAGGCATGGCAGGCACGAACCACTTCCTCGGTCCGTTTTGCGTTCTCCAACATCGGAAGTGCAGAGCCGTCATACATAATGGAGGTGAATCCGGTATGCATCTGACGCACGCAGGTCGCAAAATCCTCGCAATGATCCAGGTGGATAGCCACCGGTACGCTCACACGCTCTGCACACCACTTTGCGGTCTCAACAAACCAGTCATCGCCGGAAAACTGTCCCGTCGCCATATAATGAGCCAAAATAATTGGGGACTGCATCCGCTCTGCGGACATACAAATCGCACGGATGATGTCATAAGTACCGCCCTGCGTATTGATGGCAGGCACCGCGTACCCGCCGCGAGCCGCCTTATCTAACATTTCTTTGCTTGTACACAGCATCTTTTCGCCCTCCGTCAGTCGATGATCGTATTAAACACTTCAATATCGAAGCCCAGACGATCCATGGTCTCATAGTAAACCCAAGTCTTTCCCTTGTTCGGACCAACTGCTGCTCCCTGCTGCGCACGGTAATGCCAAGGGTAGCAAAATACTCATCCAACGGCTCCAAACGCTCTACCGCAAACTTAATGTGGTGGATTCCACACTTCTTTCCATCAGACAAGTAGTCTTTCCAGATGCTCTCTCCATCTACAGGCTCGATCAACTCGATCTCAATATTGTTCCACTGATAGAAGTAGAACTTTCCGGAGAAATCACCGCTCTTTCCGTGATAAATGCGCTTCGGATCCTCCCCGGTCTTGGGCGGAAACTCGCCCAGACGGAAGTTCGTCAGTCCGAGAATCTTCTCATAATCCTCCTTCAGTTCATCAAAGCTGCGGACGATCAGACCAATCTGAATCGGATCGCCAAGGTAACTGCGAATATCCATAATTGTTCTCCTTTCGTGTTGAAAATATATTCTCTTCATGGGCAACAATCCAACTTAGGGTCGCAACGCCCTCATATTCAATTCATCTTATCCAACTGCCTGTGCAGCGCACACACTGCGTCGTTCACGATGCAGTACCGCTCGTAGAGTCGCCTGCACTCGTCGCTCACTGACTGATTTGGATAGAGCACTCTGTTCTCTTTCGCACACGCACTGCTGGCTTCCTCAATGGATCCGTAGACACCTGCTCCGATCGCCGCCAGAAGAGCTGCTCCGTGTACCGTCGCGTCCTCAAAGGGAGACAACTCCACAGGAATGCCCAAAACGTCCGCCTTCAACTGCTGCCAGAACAGGTTCTTCGTGCTTCCGCCTGCTACACAGACGCTCTCCGCCTGCATCCCGGAAATCCGCTGATGCATCTCCACGATGATCTTCGCCTGACAGGAAAGTGCCTCAAAGATCGCCCTCATCAGGTGTACGTCCGTGTGTCTGGAGGTCAACCCGATAAAGCTTCCCTTATCCACCGGATTCCAACTGGGTGCACCGCTTCCTCTCAAGTGAGGAATGAACACCGCTCCCTCCGAACCGAGAGGAATGCGCTCCACCATAGAGAGCACCTTACCGTAATCCACCGACTCGTTTGTTCCGATCCAATCGCTCATTGTCGTCAGATGCTGATAACCCCAGTCCGCAGACGCCCCGGATGCCTTGATGCCGCCCCACAGTACATATCGGCTGGGATCTAAGTAAAGGCCGACCCGCTGTCCCTGTCTCGTTTTCGGGATCGGCGCATTCTTCTCAGAAATCAGAAGGAATGCTTCCGCTGTTCCGGAAGAATCCAGAATCTTCTTTCCGCTCATACTGCCGGAGGTAATGCTCGCGCAAGGGTGATCATGGCCGCCTGCGAACACCTTCGCTCCCTTCGGCAATCCGGTCTCCTCTGCTGCTTTCGCACTGACACCACCGAGATAAGTTCCGCTGGCTACCACATCGGGCATCACCGATTTGGGAACATCAAATGCCCCCATCAGTTCATCCGACCAGGCGCGTTTCTCCAGATCGTAAGCCAGTGTGCGGCAAGCCATCGTGTAATCCGTCACCGTAGCTCCGCACAATTTATAATAGATGTAATCGGCCATCTGTAGCCACTTATCCGCCTTCTCATACACTGCCGGGTAATGATCCCTCACCCACATAATCTTCGGCAGCGAGAAAATCGGGTCGGGATCCAAACCGGTTACCGCAAAAATATGATCCTCGCCAAAACGCTCCGTGATCCGCTTCGCCTGCTCCTTCGCACTGCCGTCAAACCAGGCAATAATCGGAAACAGTTCGTTCCCCTCTCGGTCAATGGGCACCACCGACTCCGTCATGGATGTCACCGAGATACCTAAAATCTCCTGTCCGGGCAGATCCGCCATCGTCTTTCTCAGCAGCTCAGAAAACGTCTCCCACAATTCCTTCGGCTCATAATAGCCACAGCCATTCTCCATATAGTGGGTCTTCGTCGGGGTCTTATGCTGAAGCAGGGGCTGACCTTGCTCTGTAAACGCAGCGACCTTCCAGTTGGTCGTACCCACGTCAATACCAATCACAATCGCCATGAAAATCACTCTCCTTCCGGAAATATCAACACTCCACCACTTTGACAATATTGTAACATTATTCGGTGGTAATTGGCAACTAATATTTACGAAAACGTTTGAGTAAATTGAAAACGAATTGCGCAACTACCGCATCCGGCAATTGCGCAACCTAATTAATCCTTATCGTAATCTCTCATCCAGTCGATCAGCTGATCCAATGTCTCATATTTCAGTCCTGTCCGTCCATCAGTGACCTTGAGGCGCTGAGGATGTACCATCACCATACCGTTGAAATAGTCCAGCTGGCGAGGCTCATACTCCTCGTTCTCGCGCTGACGTGTCCATCCTCTGTATCTCCAGTTGGGCGGCATCGCATCCTTTCTCCAAGGACGGTTGTCCCAGTAATATCCGCGGAAAGGATCTCTGTCACGACACATTCTATCCAGGATCGCATCGTGGAGGCGATCACGTTCTGCTGCATAACGCTCATCGTTGATCAGGTTATGTAATTCATAAGGGTCTTCCTGTAAATCGTAGAACTCAT
>JAFQDI010000217.1 GCA_017416055.1 Lachnospiraceae bacterium | reverse complement strand
TAGGCACTTCCGTAGAGGGTTCTGCAGTAGTTGGTTCCGTGGTGGTAGGCACTTCCGTAGTGGGCTCCACGGTAGTAGGTTCTTCGGTAGTAGGTTCTTCCGTCGAGGTTTCTTCCGGGGAGGAACCAAGAGTGCTTTCCGCTTCGGTGGAAACGTCGGCCTTTCCTTCGGTGGAAGAAGAGGTGTCTGCCGTATGATCGCCGCATCCCTGAAGGGATAATCCGGCGATGAAGCATAAAATCAATAAACAGTAAGCTGGTTTTTTGATCATAAACGTCCTTCCTTTATTATTGCTCGTTGCGCAGAACGGGTGCCAGGCTGCTGTCTTTAGACAGGGTATTCGCGTTGTACAGGAACAACACATCAGTATATTGGGAACTGAGGACCTCCATATCGAGATCTTCGTAGTAATATCTCGGGTCGATCACGGTGATCTCAGCGAAATCCGAAAGTAGAAACGGGATCAGACAGTTCGCGTAGGAATCCTTGAAAATCAGGAGTTTACGGTTGGCGTCGGCCGCGGTTTTGATCGTGATCTGACCAAAATTGCCACCGAAAAAGATCTGATACGGATCATCGCTGTTTAAATATTCAGGGGCGTAGACGGATGCGGTCATCCGCTGTTCGCTGTCGTAGGTCACGGTATAAACAGGATCTTCATTCGGCTGATAAATCGTTATCGCGTCATACTGCTTTACCGGGAAGCCGCTGGAGGAAACCAGTGAGCCGACAAACGAGTTGCAGACGATGCCGGGCGTATAAGTGACGGAACTGGTCAGATCCATCGCTTCATAGAGTTCCTGCCATGCGAGATAGGCGGCATCGGTTGTCCAGTGGTGGTCGTTGGCATAATAAAGCTTAGTTGAGGACTTATTTGCCTCGAAAGTGCCTCGAACATCGACGAAAGTACCGAGATTGGTGAATGCTTCAGCCATGCGGTTCAGATAATCATTTTGGTCGTCGGTGAGGACGACATCGGGGAGCTTATCCTCAAGAACAGAGATCGCCGTGGGCACCAGACAGAAGTATATGTCAGTGTCCGGATAGCGGTTGGCGAAATCTGTGATTGCATCGATCTGATCGCTCAATTTGGTGTCGGCTGGCATGGTGAAGCTCTCCATCAGCGAGCCGTCCGCACAACGGTAAACATCCTGAGAGCGGATCGCGCCGAGCCAAAGGCTGATGTTTGCTTTCGCCTGCATCAGCTGAGCACGCAGCGGGAACTGATCTGCTGACCAGTCCTCGATTCCGTCCATAAATGAGCCGTCAATGACGGAGGACAGAGAAAAGGACGGAAACTGTGCGAGAGAACGTTTTTCTGTCGTGGAATAGTCTTGATCGGGAATCAAAATCGTGATGATCGCCAGACCAAACACCAATACTGCGAACAGAATGCCGAAATACAGATAAAATTTTCGAAGGATTTTTTTGAGCCTTCTCATAGATTACAGTCCTTTCATATTAAAAACGGAAATAGAGGAACGGGTTGTAGTTCTGCACAACCAAAAACAGAATCGCCAGTGCAAACAACGCTACATAAATGATCGTGAGCGCGATCCGTCCGGAGGAAATACGCAGAAGTTTTTTGCGCAGGTTCTCAAGGAGCGGGGTCGAGCAGATTGCTGAGATCAGCAGGATACGCCAACCGGTGGTCAGATAGTAGGAGGCTGTCTTGTCAAACAGTCCGTTTCCGGAGCCGAACATAGCACTTAGCATCGACATGCTTTGCGATAGCGTGTCGCCGGAGAAGATCACCCAGCCGACGATGACCAGCACGGTCGTATAGAGCCAGCCGATTATCTTCGGTAGTCGGAAGTGCGACAGAACATATTTTTCCAACAGAAGCAGAAGTCCGTAATACAGACCCCAAAGGACAAAATTCCAAGCGGCACCATGCCAGAGTCCGGTGAGAAGCCAGACGATCAGAATGTTCCGGATATGTTTCAGCGTGCTTACCCGATTGCCACCCAGCGGAATATATACATATTCGCGGAACCACGTTCCCAGTGACATATGCCAACGTCGCCAGAATTCGGTGACGCTTGATGAGAGGTAAGGATAGTCAAAGTTTTTGATAAAGGTGAAACCTAACATGAGGCCGAGACCGATTGCCATGGTCGAGTAGCCGGCAAAATCAAAATAAATCTGGAAAAAGTAGGAAAATGCTCCGATCCAGGCAGATGTTGCAGAAAGGGAGCCCGTCAGTGTGCGAAGCTCATCCGCCATACTGCCGATCTGATTGGCTAAAAGCACTTTCATCGCAAGACCGTCGATAAACAGAAACGCACCCTGCCCGAATTTTGCGAGGGAGAGCTTGCGTTTCTCCAGTTCAGCCGCCACGGTCTCATAGCGCACAATCGGTCCCGCGATCAACTGGGGGAACATGGTGATGTAGAGTGCGAAGCAAACCGGATTTTTCTGAGCAGGGAATTTTCCTCGGTAAAGGTCGATCAGGTAGGAGAGTGCCTGAAACGTGTAGAAGGAGATACCGATCGGCAGTGCGATCTCGCGAACGGGGATCGTGAGTCCGAATTGACCGAAAATGGAGTTGAAACTTTCGGCGAGGAATCCCGCATACTTGAAAAATCCCAACAGAAACAGGTTGATGACCACGCCGAAGATCAGAATCTGGCGACGGGCGCGTGTGTGCTTCTCCATCAGGAGTCCGCAGACGTAATTCATAAAGATGCTGTAAAGCATCAAGAGAATATAGATCGGCTCGCCCCAAGCGTAGAAAATCAGGCTGCAGAGCAATAAGGCTGCATTTTTCATACGCACGCCGGGAGCCAGATAATAAAGAATTAAAGTAATCGGAAGAAAAACGAGCAAAAAGGTCAGACTGCTGAATATCATCTCACACCTCCAGCAGTGCTTTCACTGCGCTAAGCCATTCTCCCGGATCCTCGGAAACAATCAGGCAGAGATAATTTCCGATCCGGTAGACCACAGCCTTGTTCAAAAGTTCTGTCTGTTTCTCACCGTAGTGATTAAATGCCGCAACCTGCGAAGTGATGCGGGCTTCCATTGCTGCCTGTACGGCATCTAATTGGCTTTCATCCGCACGAATCAACAGAAATTCCTCAACGTTCAGGGCGGAAGCGGGCATATAATAAACGACCAGATCGTAGTCTGCGGAATTCAATCCGAACGCGCGGCGGAGCCGTAGCGTTCCGGCGAGAGAAACCGTGCTTTTGTCCGCAATGGATTCGACCAGTGTCACCACCTCAGCGGAGGTAACATCCGCACGAGGGGGCTTTTGGTGGAGAAGCAGAGTCATCACTCCGACAAGGAGAAGAACGAGCAAAAGCTCGACAACATACACTTTTTTCATTACCGGTCCTCCCAGAGATTCATCTGATTGGCCATCGCCTGCGCCCAGTAAACATGATACTGGCGGTTATAGTGGACACCGGAATTGTCGTCGAGCAGAAATTCTTCCATCGCATAGATCGCGCACTTGACAAAAGTGCAACCGGTCTCCTCACACATTTTTTGAAGTGCTGCGTTGTAATCCGGCACACGGAATCGATTGTACCAGCGAAAAGCAAAAGAATCAGGGATCGGGATGATTTCCTGAATAAAGATCTGCGCATCCGGATTGATCTCGCGGAAGGCATTGATCAATGCAGTATAGTCACGAATAAAACCGGCAACATTATCCGTATATGTGCCAAGGTCGTTCGTACCGAGAATGAAGAGTGCCTTTCCTCGGTGAAGATTGGCAGCCTGAATCGTCTCGCCCATGATCTCACTCACGGTGGATGCCCATCGGTAAATCACATCGTTGGGGGTGAACAATCCACTCTCGATGAGGCAATAAGCTTGAGAATTTCCCACGACAATCGTGTCGGAGAAGAGACCGCGCAGCTTAGGGAGCTCCGACTCCTTCAGAGAGGACACTTTTCCGGGAGTTAAAATGCCGGTGGGTTCACCGCCACTGTAAATCGACTCCGCGATCGACTCAATCAGAAGAGCTTCTTCAACGGAGGAAGATTCTGCTGCGGAAGAAGCTAAATAGTCAGCGTACTCGGACTGCTCGATACTCAGAGATTCCGCTTCTTTGCTGATGGATTCGGCGAGCAGGGATTCCTCAATCGATTTGGATTCTTCGCGAGAGGCCTGTGCCTGTGCTTCGCGGGAGGCTTCGATGGAATTCATCGCGGCCATCGCGTCGGCGACATTCGCCGTTTCCTGAGAGATGAGCCATTCCAAAGCGGGATCCTCCAGAGAAAGGGTGGGGTCAATATGGCTTCCGCAGCCGGTGAGCAGGCACGCGAAAACGAACATAAGCGATATCATCAGATGTCTGGTTCGGTGCAGTAAAACAGCCATAAAATCCTCCTTTTTTGAAATCCTCAAAGTATTTGTTCATTATAATGCACAGGCAGAGAAAAGTCAACGCCGGAAGACTGCCGGACGAGGTGAGAGTTAAAGACAGTTTTTAAAAAACATGATATACTTGATATACTTAAGTGGTATTTTCATGCAACCATCTTCCCCATTTTCCTGTCTATATTGATGAAAGGAGGCATTTTATGGACGACGAAAGAATCCTTGACCTGTTCTTTTCCCGGGATGAGCAGGCCTTAAGCGAACTGGAAACAAAATACGGTCGACAGCTTCAGTGTCTTGCAGAGCGGATATTGCCGGCGGAAGACGCCAAAGAATGCCTCAACGACACTTATCTGGCACTCTGGAAAAATATTCCGCCGAACCGTCCGACGCATCTGTTTGCGTATGCTGCGAAGATATGCCGAAACCTGACACTAAATAAACTTGAATGGAATGAGGCGTCGAAGCGAAGTTCGGTCATGGTCGATTTGGCAGACGAGTTGGAAACGTGCATTCCGAACAAATTCGATTTGACCGATCAGGTGATATGGGGAGAGGTGATCTCCCGGTTTCTGAAAGGGCTGTCTGCCGAGCAGCGACGGATGTTTGTGCGACGTTATTGGTACGGGGAATCCATGAAGGAACTGGCGGCAACATTTGGCTGTAGGCAGAGCAAAGTAAAAAGCGTCCTGTTTCGGGTGCGGAATCGGTTGAGAGAATATTTGGAGAAGGAGGATATTTTCTTATGACGGGAAAAGAGATATTACAGGCAATAAATGAGTTGGATGATGATTTGATCGAGGATGCGGGTTCGGCGGAGCTTCCGAAAAAAGGGAAGCGACGTGGTGGGAAGTGGCTGGCAGTTGCGGCAGCAGTCGTGTTTGCGTGTGTGACCGGCATTTCGGTTGCGGCGGCGACGACGGAACTGGGTGCGAAGATCAAGCAATTCTTTTCAGATCCCTGGGAGTCGGGATATGACGTGGATCTTGATATGGAGCGGGTGCCGGCGGAAGTGTTTGACGGCAATGTCACCGAGCTTAAACCCACGTTTCAGAAGCAACATGCCAATTACAAACCGTACATGAGCACCACACCGGGATATTACCGCCGGGAATTTGCTTCGTCGCAGGAGGTTCTTGCATATTTAGGATGGGAAGAACTTCGATACCCGGTTTGGAGTCCGGAGGAGAAGTCGGTGGCATTGACGCTGTATGGTGATGCGGACGGAGTACTTCAAACGGTTTCCATGGAAGTGCAGTATGAAGTGGACAACGTCAGAATTCAGATTTTCTCGCACGTCTACACGGACAGATGGAGAGGTAGCCTGTCCACCGGACTTCGTACAAATGAGTTGGAGACGTTTACGGAGGAAGTGTTTGAGGCCGAGAGCGGAAGGAAGTGTCTGGTGATCACCACCGGTGAAAGCAGATATGGATATTACTCGAAAAATGCGTATCTGGTCGTGGATAATGTGTGCTACACTTTCCATGCGGCTTATCGCGCCGGAGGCGAGAGGAAGGCAGAAAGTTTGTTAAAAGACTGGCTGAAGCTGTGGTGACATCTGTTTGGGAGAAGAGACCGTGTGGTCTCTTTTTTCACCTTCAAAAAAGCACTTTACAAACCTCTTTGGATGAGTCACCAAAGAAAACTCTTTTGTCTACCAAGATAAAAGAGTTTTTTGTGATCTGTTGAACAATCCATAGGTTCGTGGTATAATTGGTTTGAAAAATCTAGCTAATGTTTGTCAATCCTAAATTTTGCGCAGCTGTACCTAAAAAAGGGCGCAGAAAGTTAACCCACCAGATTGCGGGCTTAAAAAATTCGTGTATAATGAAAGAGATCTACCTGTAGAGCTCCATGGCTCTTGCGTAGTAGATTCGGAGGAACTTGTTTACACCAGCCATCTTGGCTACGTTGTAGGGCTTGCCTTCCTGTTCCTTTTTCAGAATGAATTGGTATACAGGGTCGTCCTGAGGTTT
>JAFQDI010000216.1 GCA_017416055.1 Lachnospiraceae bacterium | reverse complement strand
GTTACCTGGGAAGAAAGGTGGAGCGGATCACGGATCGGACGATCCGGGCTCTGATCTATCAGATTCAGAAAGGCGATTTCGAGCCGGAAGAGTTCGAGGTGGATGTGAGTACACGCATTGCGCTGAAGGACGGAAATTCCATGAACCTGCGGGGACGAATCGACCGCATGGATATATTTGAGGACGAGGATAAGGTGTATGTGAAGATCATGGATTACAAGTCCGGAAGCACGTCCTTTGACCTGTCCCTGTTATACCATGGACTGCAGCTTCAGCTGGTGGTCTATATGGATGCGGCGCTGGCGATGGAGGGCAAACGCCATCCGGGAAAACAGCCGGTGCCGGCGGGAATTTTTTATTATCACATTGATGATCCGGTTTTGGAACGACCGGAAAATATGGATCCGGCAAACATTGAGGCCGGCATCCTGAAAAAACTCCGCATGAACGGCCTTGTCAACAGCAGTCTTAATGTCATTGAACATATGGACCATGAGATCGTAAAGGAGTCGGACGTGATTCCGGTTGCGCTGAAGGATGGACTGATCGTAGATGCGAAATCTTCCGTGGCGGGCGGTGAGCGGTTTGCGCATTTGTCCGGCTATGTGAATCAGAGTTTAAAGGCCATGGGCGAGGAAATTTTGGACGGAAATACTGTGATAAATCCGTACAAGCAGGGAACGCGGACTGCTTGCGATTATTGTCCGTATCACAGTATCTGCGGATTTGACCTGAAAACAGAGGGATTTGGATTCCGCAGATTCCGAAGTATGAAAGCGGAGGAAATCTGGACAAAGATTGAAGAGGAAGGAGGTGCGGCAGATGGCAGAGATGAGATGGACGAAAGCACAGGAACAGGTCATTAAGGCGAGAAACCGCAGCCTTCTTGTGTCAGCGGCAGCCGGCAGCGGAAAGACCGCCGTTCTGGTGGAGCGTATCATTCAGATGGTGACGGACCCGGAGCATCCGGTGGATATTGACCGCCTTCTGGTGATGACATTCACCAACGCGGCGGCAGCAGAGATGCGGGAGAGAATCGGAGATGCGCTGGAAGCGAAGCTGGAGCAGAATCCGGGGGACCGGAATCTGGAGCGCCAGACGACCCTGCTTCATCATGCGAAGATCACCACCATTGACAGCTTCTGTCTGCATCTGCTTCGGGAACATTTTAATGAACTGGATATTGATCCGGGATTCCGGATTGGTGATGAAGGCGAACTGCTTCTTTTGCAGGCAGATGTGATGAAGGAATTGCTGGAAGACTATTATGGACGGAATGATGAGGAATTCTTCCGCTTTGTGGATACCTATGCATCCGGAAAAGCCGACGGTGGATTGGAAGACTATATTTTACAGGTTTATCGGTTTTCCCAAAGCAATCCGTGGCCGGGTGAATGGATGGATCATTGCAGAGAAGAGATCGGCGGAGAGGATGCCGGCGATCCGGAAAGTTTTGAGAAGAGTTCCTGGATGCAGTTCCTGATCCGGGATGTGAAGCGACAGGCGGCTGAGTTCGCAGAGCAGTTGGATGCGGCGTTAGAAATTGCCTGTGAGGAGGATGGGCCGCAGGTTTACGTTCCGATGCTCACGGAGGATCAGACAAATATGGAGCGTCTGGCAGAGGCAGACACCTATCGGGAGATTTACCGGATTCTGGATAATCTGGTATTTGCGCGTTTGGCGGCAGCCCGCGGCAAAGACATTGACCCGGAGAAAAAGGAAATGGTGTCCGGAATCCGAAACCAGGTGAAGGATGCCGTCAAAGATATGAAGAAACTGTATGTTCCGGGGGATATGGGGGCCATGTTCCTGGATATGCAGGCGTGCCGAAAACCGATCCTCATGCTTTTGGAACTGACAGAGGAATTTGAAAAACGTTTCCGTGCGGCGAAGCGCGATAAAAACCTTGTGGATTTCAATGACCTAGAGCACTTTGCACTGGAAATTCTGACCGGAAATTCGGCGGACCACGGGCCGGGACCGGTGGCAGATGAACTGGCAAAGTTTTACGAGGAGATTCTGGTCGACGAGTATCAGGACAGCAATGAAGTGCAGGAGGCGCTGATTCAGGCAATTTCCAGAGAGCGGTTTGGTTCTCCTAATGTGTTCATGGTAGGCGATGTGAAACAGAGTATTTACAAGTTCCGCCTGGCGAAACCAAAGCTGTTTTTGGATAAATATATGTCCTATTCAAAGAATGAGAGTGTGCACCAGATGATCGAACTGGATCAGAACTTCCGAAGTCGTCCGGAGGTACTGTCCAGTGTCAATGATCTGTTTTTCAAACTCATGACGAAGTCTCTCGGAAATATCGAGTATACAGAAGATGCAGCCCTGCATGCAGGTGCGGATTATCCGCAGCCGGAAGTGGAGGGTCAGATGAAGACGGAGATGTACCTTCTGGATACCGGAGAAGAATTGACTGCGGCCATGGATGAAGAAAAGGCCGATTATACGGCGAAAGAAGCGGAAGCAAGACTGATCGCAGCGAAGATCCGTGAGATGACGGATCCGGAAACGGGAATGAAAATCTGGAACCGAAAGATTGGCCAGTATGAACCGTTAAAGAAGAAAGATATCGTTATTCTGCTTCGCAGTCTCAGCGGATGGGCGGAGGAATTTTTGAGTGTCCTCAGTTCCGAAGGAATCCCTGCCTTTGCGGAATCCAGAACGGGATATTTTAATGCCATCGAGGTGGAAACGGTCCTGAACATGCTGGCGCTTTTGGATAACCCGATGCAGGATATTCCGCTGGTCAGTGTGTTAAAATCTCCGATCTGCGGTTTTTCTGACCGGGAGCTGGCAATGATCATGGCCTCATTCAAAAAGAACACAGACAAAGGACAGGATGCCGGATTTTACGGGGCGGTGAAAGCCTATATGAGAAACCATGCCGATGAGCCGGATGAAATCTTTGTCAAACTGATGGATTTTCTGACGCTGCTTGCAGGACTCCGCGAGGAGGCCGGTTATCTGCCGGTTCACCGCCTGCTTCACCGGATTTTTGAGGAAACCGGTTATTACGATTATGTGTCGGCTATGCCGGCGGGAAAAGTCCGTCAGGCAAATTTGAATATGCTGGTTGAGAAGGCAGCGGCTTTTGAAAAGACCAGCTATCAGAGTTTATTTGATTTCATCCGTTATATTGAGAAACTGAAGAAGTATGATACGGATTTTGGTGAGGCGGCACGTGTCGGTGAAAATGAAGATACGGTCCGTATCATGAGTATCCATAAAAGTAAGGGATTGGAATTTCCGGTGGTATTTCTTGCCGGAGCCGGTAAACAGTTCAATCGCCAGGACACACGCGGAAAAATCCTGATCGATGAGGAGCTGGGGGTTGCGACCGACTATTTTGATGTGTCGCTGAATGTAAAAGCGCCTACGCTCAAGAAAAATGTTCTGAGACGGAGGGGCGATCTGGAGAGCATGGGCGAGGAACTGCGAGTGCTCTATGTGGCCATGACCAGAGCACGGGAAAAACTGATCATCACGGCCGGTGATAAATCCCTGGAAAAACGGTTGGAGAAGTGGGGACATGCACCTTTGGGAGCAAAGGACGAAAAAGGTCTTCCGTTTACATGGCTCAGTGAGGCAAACTCTTATCTGGACTGGATTTTGATGGCATCTTATGCGGCGAAGCAATCCATCGATATCATGCAGGTGCCTATCCGGGAACTGGTGGATGCAGAGGTGAAGGCCCAGGAGGAAAAGGCCGGTACGTTTCTGAAACTGAAGCAGCTGAGGGAAACAGAGGGCACCGGGGCAGATTTTGGTCCGACACTCCGGTTCGAATATCCTCATCAGGCGGATGTGACACTCCACGCGAAAATGTCGGTTTCGGAGCTGAAGCATCAGGGACAGTTTCATGATGATGCGGAAAGTGCGTATCTGGTGCATGAGAGACATAGTGAAGAGACGGACGAGCTGCCGGCTGAGATCGATTCGGCTGCAGCGGCTGAGCCGATGTTTTCACGGCATGGGAAACCGACTGTCAACAAAGGTGCACTTCGCGGTACGGCTTATCATCGTGCATTGGAACTCCTGGATTTCAAAGATATTCATGAGCGAAAGGACCTGTTCCGACAGATGAAAGAACTGGAGGAGTCAGAACGAATGGATAAGGAATCCCTTGGCCTCATCTGGACCGATAAGATCTGGAGATTTTTTGAATCGGATGTGGCGAAACGAATGCAGGCGGCCGACGTTTTGGGAAATCTTCATAAAGAGAGCCAGTTCATCATGGGCATTCCGGCTCGAGCGATGGACGAGGCAGACTCTGACGAGCCAATTCTGATTCAGGGTATCATTGATGTGTGGTTCGAGGAGGACGGAGAGATTGTTCTCGTGGATTACAAGACAGACCGCGTCAGTGAAACGGACGGGGAACAGGAGTTAAAAGACCGGTATCAGATTCAGATGATCTACTATGCGCAGGCTTTGCAGCAGATTACAGGAAAGCGCGTGAAAGAGTCTGTGATCTACTCGCTGACACTGCAGAGGGAGATTGATGTTCCGATTTTGTTAGATATGGTGTAATAGTTTAGGCGGCAGTCCGAAAGGGATTGCCGCCTGTTATTGTTTAATTTGAATTTTACTATTCAGCAATAATGATCTCTTCTGCATACGGAAGTGTTTTGATCCAATCGCAGAAGGTATGCCATTCGGCAAGCTTGTGTGCGCGTATTGCAAAATAGATGTTGATCAATGTCTCATAGTTCATT
>JAFQDI010000215.1 GCA_017416055.1 Lachnospiraceae bacterium | reverse complement strand
CTGTTTGATGCACTCCGTGTCGTCCTCGGTAATGCCTCCGTCCAGATCACCAACCAGCTGCTCGACCAGGTCAGTGATCGTCACAATACCACTCATACCGCCATACTCGTCCAGCACAACCGCCATCTTGTTGCGATTATACTTCATATTGCGGAATAACACATCCGCTTTCACGTTTTCCGGCACAAAGTAAGCGGGTTTCACCGCATGCTTCATCACCGTTTCCCGGCTTCTGTCTTCAAGCCGGAAATAATCCTTCGCATTCAGAACGCCGACCACATCGTCCACCGTCTCGCCGCAGACCACATAAAGGGTGTGACGGCTGCCATGAATCACTTCCGCCCACTCTTCATCGGTATCCTCTTTCATAAGGACATCCACCTCGGTTCGGTGCGTCGCGATCTCGCCGGCAGTCAGATTGTCAAATTCAAATACATTGTCGATGAATTCTTTCTCTTCGTTGTCAATGGCACCCTTTTCATTTCCGGCATCCACCATCATTCGAATCTCTTCCTCGCCGACCTCCTCGTTTTCCTCGTTGGGATCAATTCCCATCAGACGAAGAACACCGTTGGTGGAGGCCGTTAACAGCCACACAATCGGCTTGAATATCTTCGCGATTCCACTGATCAGACCGGAAAGGCCCAGCGCAAGGGATTCTGCCTTGTTCATCGCCACACGCTTCGGCACCAGTTCTCCGAAGACCAGTGTAAAATAGGACAAAATCAGCGTGATCACCACAACCGCTACCGCATCCAGCGTTGCTGCCGGGATATTCACTCCGAAACTCAGTACCCACTGTACCAGTATGTCCGAAAAGTTCTCCGCTGCAAATGCACTGCCCAAAAAACCGGATAATGTGATCGCAACCTGAATCGTCGCCAAAAACTTTGCCGGCTGACTGGTCAGATTCACCAGCCGGATTGCCCGCTTATCTCCCTCGTCCGCCATTTTTTCCAGTTTGTTATCGTTCATAGAGATCACGGCGATCTCTGCGCAGGCAAAAATCGCGTTCAATGCGATCAGAAAAACCTGCAGTAAAATCATAAATACGATTGAATCTCCCAAAATAATACCTCCCATATGTTGATTTTAAGCGCAAAAGGACATAGCCTCCCTTTTACTCTCGTAAATGCAGGCTATGTCCCATACTAATCAACACATGACACAATGGAATCGTATTTCCGTTGTCACTGTCATCGTCGCTCATGATGCCGTTTGTTGCTCCTCTCAAAAAAATGCTTTACTTATCTGTTCAGAATCAATTTCGTCAGCTCTACCGGCTCTACGATCTCGCTGCCCTTATAAACACGCATGTTTCCGGACGCAATCTCGTCGATCAGGATAACCTCACCGTTATTGTAACCGAACTCGAACTTGATGTCCCACAGATCCAATCCGATGGACTTCAGATCATCTGCAACGATCTTCGTGATCTTCAGCGTCTGCTCTTTCATGCTCTCGAACATCGCAGGAGTCATGATACCCAGTGCAGCCAGACCCTCGCCGGTTACCAGCGGATCTCCCAGCGCATCGTTCTTGAAGGTACACTCTACATAGCCACCCTCCAGAACAGTTCCGTTTGCGATATACTCGCCATATCTACGGATAAAGCTTCCGGTTGCAACCAGACGGCAGATTACCTCAAGTCCATGACCGAATACGGTGGCAGGAAGAACTTCCATGGTAGCGTTCTCAACATCAGCACTAACATAGTGGGTCTTAATGCCGGCTTCCTTCAGCAGTTCAAAATAATAGATAGAGGTCTGCAGGTTAGCCTTGCCGATACCCTCGATAGTCAGACCAACTGTGTTCTCGCCGGGATCAAACACGCCGTCTTTTCCGGTACAGTCATCTTTAAACTTCAGCATTACATTGCCGTTTTCCAACTGATATACGTCTTTTGTCTTTCCTTCATATACTTTCTTCATTGCCACAATCCTCCATGTGTGCTTATATACAACAACCAATATATTTGTACCACAAATAAATGAAGATGAAAAGAGTTTTTTTGTATTTTAGCCGCCTAAATTTCTATAAATCTTTAATCTTTTTTTGTACCATTCTACCATAGACCTCACTCCGCCCGCACTTTATCAAAGCAAATCCACCTTCCCCTTGAATTTGCGTCGGAATCATGATAAACTTTTTTTGCGGAGGTGAATTATGGCAATCAAACACGAACAGAAGAAAACTCCTTATTATTGTCGGCGAACTTACAAATTGACAGCCAATCCTCATCTGCATAAAGAAGTCGAGATGATCTACCTGCTCAGCGGCAATTGCATCGCCATCGCGGATAATCTTCGGCTACCCATGCAGCCCGGCGACCTGTTTGTCTGTTTCCCCAATCAGGTACACTATTATCTCACATTAGAGCAACCGCTGGATGTCTTTGTCATCCTTTTTTCCACGAATATGATTTTCGGTATGGATAAAGAATTTTTGACCATGTCCCCCAAAAATAATTTAATCCATCTTGATTCGGGCAGTCCCTTGGATGAACTGATTCGCAGCCTTCCGCCCACCTACTCGAATATTCCGCTCACCCACACCGCAGGACATCTCAACCTTCTGATGTCAGAGATCACCCCCCGATTGCACCTGACGGAACATACCCAATCTCCCTCAACCACGCTTCAGAGCATCCTAAACTATTGCGAGAAGCATTTTCGCGAGCAATTGACCCTGGACCTGGCTGCAGAAGAACTTCATCTGAGCAAATATTATATCTCCAGACTGCTCAACGAACGGGTTCAACTGGGATTCTCCGACTATATCAATTTTCTCCGTGTCAATGAGGCTTGCACGCTTCTCGAAATCAATCCTGATCGCAGGATCGCCGACGTTTCGGGCGAAGTTGGGTTCGGCTCCATCCGGTCATTTAACCGGGCATTCCAAAAAATCATGCAGATAACTCCCATCACATACCGGAAGCGCATATCTTCCATCAGATCTTCGGGATCTTAATCTCTACCTCACGTCCTAACTTGCCTGAGCGATAGATTCCGTCGAGAATTGCGGCCATCCTTCCGGATGAATTCAACGCCTGCTTCGCCGGGTTCTTTCCTCAGATGTTTCTCAGATAATCGATGCTTAGCTTTGCACACTCAAGCGGTGTTTTTTCCATGGAAGGTTCATCCTGCTCCACCACCACCCATTTGATGTCGACTTCCTTCGCCGCAGCAAGTATCTCAGGAAAATTCTGAACACCGTATCCGACCGGGCGGAACTCAAAGGTTCCCTTGGCCTTCTTCTCTCCCTCATTGATTCCGATCAGCTTGTACATGTTTTCCGATTTGCCGCCCACGTAGTCCTTCAGATGAAGGATTTCCTGGCGGCCTGCGTACTTTCGGATATAATCCACAGGATTCTCGCCGCCCACGCTCACCCAACAGCAGTCAAACTGAGGCATCAATTCGGGAACCTCACGGTAAAGGATGTCGATTGCATACTCTCCGTCCACTTTCACAAACTCAAAATCGTGATTGTGGTAACAGAGCTTTAAGCCAATCTCAGCCGCTTTTCCTGCCAGATACTTCGCACCTTCGATCACCTCTTTAAACTTCGTCTGACCGGGGCGGTACTCTTCCGTCAAATAAGGAATCACTGCAAACTGGCATCCAACCTCCTTGTAATCCCTCAGAAGCTCAGGATTTTCCATCATATCCACAAAAGGAATATGTGCGGAGACAGGCACCAGCCCGATCTCCTCACACAGTTTTTTCACCTCTGCCGGAGCATAGCCGTAAAGACCAGCAAACTCCACACCGTCATATCCCATCTTCTTCACCCTTTTCAGAGTTCCGACAAAGTCTGCCGCCGCATCATCGCGAACGGAATAAAGCTGCAATGCAACCGGAAAATTCATTGTCATACCTCCCAGTAAATCGCCCAAAATAAGCATTTCACGGTATAATTATCAAACAGCATTTAACCCTGATATTGTTATAACAATACTTCCTTGCCAATCTCCGCAGACTTATAAATCGCCTCCAGAATCTTCACCATGTTTATGCCCTGCTGAGGCACAAACATGGGCTTTGCCCCGTTCAATACCACATCCACAAAATGGCGAAGGTTCGCCTCATGGATCTGAATGCCCTTTGTATTATCAATATTCGGCAAATAATCCACGGTCTTACCGTAACTCTCGGTGTAAATCCCCAGTTTCTGTGTCGCGGATGACCAGGATGCGCCGGCCTTGCTTCCACGAAGTTCGAAAAATCTCTGCTCCCGCTCAATATTGGATGCCCAGGAGAATTCGATCTGCATGCAGGCACCGTTATCAAAACGGATAAAGCCCATTGCCAAGTCTTCTACATCATAGGTTCCTTCTTTCTTCTTCTCGCCAAACTCAGAGTCAACCGAATCGGAAACATCAGAATCGGCAAATTTGCAGTAGGTGCATCCGCTTACTGCCACAGGTGTGGGATTGCCCATCAGCCAAATAGTCAAATCGATCATATGAACTCCCAGATCGATCAGCGGGCCACCGCCGGACTGCTCTTTGGTGGTGAACCAGCCACCCTTTCCGGGGATACCGCGGCGTCTCTGCCAGCCACAACGTGCCGCGTAAATCTCGCCCATATTGCCATCTTCAATATATTTCTTCAGGAAAGAGGAAATCTGCATGTAGCGGTTATTTCTCATCACCATCAGAACCTTGCCACTCTTCTCAGCTGCAGCCTTCATCTTCTCCGCCTCTGCAACACTCACCGCATCGGGCTTCTCACAGAACACGTGAAGACCATGCTCAAACGCCTCAACAGCAATGGTGGAGTGAAGATAGTTAGGCGTACAAATGTCGATGGCATCCAACTCGGGCAGTTCCAACACATCTTTGTAATGTTCAAACACCTGCGGAATATTATATTTTTCCGCCAGATTCTTCGCCTTCTCAATCTTGATATCGCAGATAGCCACGACCTCTACGTTGTCCATCTTCGCATATCCGGGCAGATGCGCGTTCTTGGCAATACCACCAGCTCCGATTATTGCAACTTTAAGTTTCTTATTCATATGATTTTCCTCCTGAAATGTTTACGTAATCCGTATATCACTGATGTCAAAGGACTTTTGACACCCATATCATAATCTCTAACCAATCGACAATCTCAATTACGGACTGCCTTCCATGTCTCCAATCAAATCACAAACTGTCTCATATATCGATAGCTCAATTCGACGGAATCAAGGATTTTCTCTTTACTGCTCTCAAATGCCTTGTCCTCGACCTCCACACAGGTACATCCGTCGTAACCAATGTCCGTGAGTGCTGACACATATCTGCCCCAATTTACATCGCCAAGCCCCGGAAGTTTCGGACTCATATATTCCAGCGGGTACGCCATAATGCCCACGTCGTTCAGCTTGTCGGGATAAATCTTGATGTCCTTATAGTGAACATGGAATATCTTGTCCTTAAATTCATAAACCGGACGGATGTAATCGATCTGTTGCCAAATGAAGTGGCTGGGATCGTAGTTGATGCCAAAATTGTCGGAAGGGATCAATTCAAACATCTTTCTCCACAGCTTCGGTGTGGTGAACAGGTTCTGTCCGCCGGGCCACTGATCCGCACCAAAGAGCATCGGGCAGTTTTCAATCGCAACCTTCACTCCCTCCTCTTCTGCGTAGGCAATAATTTCAGGCCACACTTCCATAAAGATAGCCAAGTTCGCCTCGACGGTTTTCGTCTGGTCACGGCCGATAAAGGTGGTCACCAGATTGACACCCAAAAGTGCACTCATGTGGATTACTT
>JAFQDI010000214.1 GCA_017416055.1 Lachnospiraceae bacterium | reverse complement strand
CGTACATTATCCGGTGGTCTTGATCCTGCGGCACTGTATATGCCCAAGCGATTCTTTGGTGCGGCGAGAAATATGCGCGAAGGAGGCAGTTTGACCGTACTCGCAACAGCGTTGGTTGATACCGGAAGCCGAATGGATGATGTGGTATTCGAAGAGTTTAAGGGTACCGGCAATATGGAGTTGGTGCTGAACCGTAAATTATCTGAAAAACGTATCTTCCCTGCAATCGATATTCAAAAGTCCGGCACGCGTCGAGATGATCTGTTGCTTACTCCTGAAGAGAGAGCAACGGCTGATTTGATTCACAAGGTGACCGGTGACAGCAAAGGCGATGAGGCGGTTGAACGAGTTCTGAACTTGTTCAGTCAGACCAGAACGAATCGTGAGTTTATTGCTATGTCAGGAAAATTGAAATTTGGCAATTGAACTGAAAAATGAACACAGAAGTGATTGCTCTTTCTGAAAATGTTTGATATACTAATAACAAGAATGTTTTTTCGGTTATTGTGTGGCCTGTAAAGGCGGCATGGAAGATACTTCGAAAATGGAGGAAGACAGATGAAAAAGTTAGTAGTAAAGAATCAGGATGCTTGTATGGCTTGTCTTGCATGTGAAGTTGCTTGTTCAGAGGCGTTTTACAAGGTGTTTGATCCGGACAAGTCCTGTATTCGCATTATTGAGAAGAAAGAAAAAGTAAAAACTCAGACCTGCATCCAGTGTGGAAAGTGTGCAAAAGTGTGTGAGCATGGTGCGATTACCCAGAACGCGAAGGGCGTATACATGATCAACAAGAAGCTTTGTGTAAACTGTGGCAAATGTGTTGAGGCATGCCCGATGAAGGTTATGGTTGCAGGAGAGAAAAATCCCAGCAAGTGTATTTCCTGCGGTATCTGTGTAAAAGCATGTCCGATGGATATTCTGGAAATCGTGGAGAAGTAATACATAGGCAAGATGAAGAAAAGAGAGAAGTCGAAGATTTTCGGCTTCTCTCTTTTCTTTGGTAAAACATGCAGATGAAGGTTAATAGCTTAAAGCCATCCACCATCATAAGTAATCACCTGACCGGTGAGATAAGATGCCTGAGAGACAATGGAATATGCAAATTCACCGACTTCCTTTGGTGTACCGAAACGCCCCATCGGGATTTCGTCCTGAAGTATGGCGCGTTCCTCATCAGAAAAACAGTGGTTCATTTCCGTGTCGATTACACCGCAGGCGATAGCATTCACGCGAATTCCGGAAGGCGCCAGTTCCTTAGCTAAAGCTTTGGTCAAGGAATTTACCGCGCCCTTTGTGGCAGAGTAGGCCACCTCACAGGATGCACCGACATTTCCCCAAACACTGGAAATATTGAGAATGTTTCCGGACTTGTTTTTGAGCATAAGGGGGATTGCCAGCTTGGAGCAATAAAAGCAGCTGCTTAAGTTTGTTTGAAGCAGGTGGTTCCACTCGTCAGGACTCATATCCTGAAGCAAACCGATATGGGCCATGCCTGCATTGTTTACCAGCACGTCCAAATGGCCGTAGCGGTTAATAACCTCATCAAACAGACGAACACATTCGTCGAAACAACCGAGGTCGCCGACAAAAGGCAGGCAGGAAACGCCGAGGGAAGAGATTTCATCACAAACCGAGCAAAGTTCAGCCTGTTTTTGGCGACAGGTAATGATGCAATCATAGCCGTGACGGGCAAAGGTAAGTGCAATCTCCCGGCCGATACCTCGGGATGCGCCGGTGATCAAAGCAACGTGATGATTCATGGATTAACCTCCTTGTCGGCACTGTGGCGTTTTGCCTTGCTAAGAGTGCCGTTTTTGTGATTTTCATCGGATCCGACAAAACAGGCTCGCTTCAGAGCATTTTCCCCATATCGGGAGCGGATGGAGTCCACCGCCGCATTCAACTTTGACAATTTTTCCGAGCGCTGCGGATGAAATAAATCGTATTGTTCATAGGCGGTATCGGTGGCGTGTCCGGTATGAACACCCAAAAGACGAATCGGAGTACCGTCCCAAAGCTGATCAAATAAAGTGCAGACAGACTGATAAATCGTCTCGGTAGCATTGGTGGTTGAAGAAAGCGTCATCTGTCGGGATGAGTGGTGAAACTCGTAATCGGTAATTGATACGGAAACAGTCGAAATATGAGCTCTATCCGCACGAATACGTGCTCCGACAGTCTCTGAAAGGGATAGCAGAAACCGCAGTGCGGTGGCACGATCTGTGACATCAAAAGGTATGGTCTGAGAGTTTCCGTAACCTTTGTTTGTCGCTTCATGGGATGAGACGATTCCACTGTCAAGGCCGTTTGCACTGTCCCAAAGATGTCCACCGTGTTTGCCCAAGTGTGTCACCAGAAGCTTACGGTCAGCAGCCGCAAGATCACCGATTGTTTTGATTCCGAGAGTTTGGAAAGCTTTTGTGGAGGAACGGCCTGCAAAAAGCAGTTCACTCACGGGGAGAGGCCAAAACTTTTCAGGCATTTCGGCGGGAAAAAGAGTGTGAACCTTATCCGGTTTTTCGAAATCTGAGGCAGTTTTTGCCAGTAATCTATTGCTGGAGATACCGATATTCACGGTAAATCCCAGACGAGAGGAAATCATATCTTTCAATTTATGTGCAAACTCAATCGGATCGCCATAGAGCAACTCAGTCCCGGTCATGTCACAAAAAGCTTCATCAATACTGTATTGCTCAACGCAGGGAGCGAATTCTTTCAATAATGAAATGAAGGAGTTGGAGTTGCGGACGTACAGTTCAAAATTGGGAGGGACCACAACCAGTCCGGGACACTTCTGCCGTGCTTTCGCCAGGGGCTCTCCGGTTCGAATCCCGTAGCGTTTGGCCGGACCGGACTTGGCAAGTACGATACCGTGCCGGAGTTCTTCGCTGCCGCCTACCACGGAAGGGATGGTGCGCAAATCTACCGGGTCACCCAGTTCATTTACGCGATGGCTGGCCTCCCAGGACAAAAAAGCACTATTCACATCTATATGATAAATGATCGATTCGGCCATATCGGATCTCCTTTGTCTTTAGTATACTCAGAACAGGCGAAGATGTCAAGAGAAAAAATCGAACACAAGTTCGAAAATGAGGATTGACAGATTTCGAAAGAGAAGGTATATTGTGGGACATAGAATTTGTACATAGAATTTGTCAGGAGGTATTTGATGGTGGGAAACGCGGCACAAAGAGAGACGGAAATGAGAGAGCTATTTTATCAAATTTATGAATCACCGTTAGGGCAGATTACGATGGTATCGGATGGAGAGGCTCTGAGAGGACTGTGGATCGAAGGACAGCACCATTATCCGGATTCGCTGAAGAAGCTGCCGATTGAGAAAAATCTGCCGTTGTTTGAACAGACGAAGAGGTGGCTTGAAGATTATTTTTCCGGAAAGGTACCGGAGATGTTGCCGCCATTGGCTCCGGAGGGCTCGGAGTTTAGGCTCCGTGTGTGGGAATTATTGCTGGAGGTTCCCTATGGTGAGACGACAACGTACAGTGATATTGCAAAGCAGATCGCAAAGGAAAGGGGGATTGCGAAGATGTCAGCCCGGGCTGTCGGTGGTGCGGTTGGACACAATCCGATTTCGATTTTGATTCCCTGCCATCGCGTGATTGGCGCGGACGGAAGCTTGGTTGGGTATGGCGGGGGACTTGAGAAAAAGATTGCGTTACTGCGATTGGAAGAACAGTTTGAGCGAGCAGAGCGGGAGTGAAAAGGGGTTGTTTACTTGCTTTGGTATAGAATGCGTCCAAGTTGCGTATGGTGTTAAAGATGACGGTGATAGAGATGAATTGGGCATGATTCACAAATTGTGGATGGCGCTTTTATGGAAAACAGAAAATATGACAAAAATGATTGACCTTGTTTGCCTGAGAATGTATAATCAAATTAGATTTGACACAATTAAATTGTCCGTAAAGGAAGGGGGATGATGGTTGAGTGAATGACAAGGATGAGGTGCTAAAGTTGGAGAATCAGTTGTGTTTTCTGCTCTATGCCTGCGCTCGCGCTACAACCCGATATTACCGACCTTATTTGGAGGAGATGGGACTTACGTATACGCAGTATTTGGCGATGCTCGTCCTTTGGGATGAAAAGCAGATTAATCTTAAAACGCTAGGGGAACGTCTCTATTTGGATTCGGGGACGCTGACACCGGTGCTGAAACGATTGGAGGAGAAAGGATACATAACCAGAGAGCGGGATACGGCAGATGAACGGAATCTGATTCTTCATGTGACAGATGCCGGAATTGTGTTGAAAGATGAGGTGTACGAAATATATCAACGCATGGAAAGCTGGCAGCCTCTTTCCGGGGAACAGAACAAACTCCTTAAAGAGATGTTCGTAGAGGCACTTGAACAGTATGAGGCAAAGGAACGGGAAAAGAATTAGACAGAACGGAGAAGACCGTTCTATTTAATAAAAAAAGGAGGTTTCTAAGATGAAACAGAAAAAGAATTTGGCAGTGATCGTTCTCGCTGTCAGCATCGTGGTGATGCTTTTGGGCAGTGTGGTTGCTCAGGCATTCAACACATCCGGGTACTCTGTAAAGGTATCCCGTGTTTACTTTGATGGAGGAGTTGATGCGAAGGGTCAATCCAGAGGTGTGCTGTCAGGCTTACTGTACATGCCCAAGGGTGCAAGCGCAGAGAATCCCCATCCTGCATTGGTAACCACACATGGTTATTTGAACAGCGCAGAGATGCAGGATGCGCCCGCAATTGAGATGTCCCGCCGTGGATATGTCGTTTTGGCATTGGATATGTATGATCACGGTCATTCCAAGGGAAGCGATACCAACACGGGTGGATTTACCACATTCTGGCCGTATGCTATTTTTGATGCCGTATCCTACATGTATAAGCAGGACTATGTTCTGAAGGATGCGAACGGTAACGGTATGATCGCAGTCAGCGGTCACTCCATGGGAGGTTTCTCTTCCAGTATGGCTCTGTATTTTGACGAACTTGCATATGCGACCAGCGGCGTTCGTATGATCGCAGCAGGACTGTCGGCAGGTTCCGATTACTCTTATACTGCATGGTTTGGTTTGAATGCGGCAACCGCAGCAGGACTGTTCGGCGGACGTACCATTGGTAAGATCGCGGCTCAGTACGATGAGTTCTTCTTTAATGCGGAAGGTTCTGCCGGAACAGTTGTTCAGAAGGATTATGTGGCAACTCCCGAAGGTAAGACCGTTCTGGGCCTTGCAGAGGATGCTGTAGCAGAGGCAAATAAATGGTACGACGCTGCTGACGGCGGCAAACGCATCATCTATCAGCCGGCAGAGACTCATCCTTGGAACCATTTCTCTACCACGACTACCGGTCACATGATCGATTTCTATAAGGTGGCATTCTCCGAGTACTACGGAACTCAGTTGAAGGATATCGCTGCCGGAAACCAGATTTGGTGGCTGAAGGAAGCGTTTGAGTGCGTTGCGATGATTGGCTTCCTGGTTATGATTATGGCACTTGCAGTTGTACTGTTGAAGGTTCCTTTCCTGAAGAAGGCTGTTAGCGATGAAGTGGCACCTACCGCACCGGTTGCTACCCTCGGAGGAAAGATTGGTGCAGTTGCACTGTTCATCGGAACGATGTTGATTCCTGCGATTATTTACCCGACTCTTTACAGTGGTGGATCTTCTGCTGAGGCGACCAAGTGGCTTGGCTATGCAGGTATT
>JAFQDI010000213.1 GCA_017416055.1 Lachnospiraceae bacterium | reverse complement strand
GGTGTCGTACTCTGTGCGGGGGGAAATATTCGGATTGTAATAGAGGACAGTAATCTCGAAATAGTCACTCAAATACTCCAGCACATAGCTGCTGCAGGGCGCACAGCAAGCGTGCAGAAGCAAGGTCGGTACCCGGGACTGTGCCTGCAGGCGGACGATGGTCTTGTCCAGTTCTTTTTGATAGTTAATTTGGTTCATCGTTCTCACCGCTTTCTTCGCTTCTTCTTTGCCCAACGATCTGCTATATGGTTCCCCACCGAACTCACCAGCCAGAACACCACGCCGATGGCCGCAACCGCCATCACCATGATCACCATAAATTCATACAGTGGACGACTCCCCTCCACCACAACAATATTATACAACTCCGCGATGCTGAGGAGCGTCTGCACAAACACAAACAGACCACTGATGATGGTAACCATCTTGATCCGTTTTTCTTTCTTCTCCTCCTGCTTCTTCGCCACAAAGCGGGACAATGACTCCAGTTCGATCTCCAATTCCTCGTGAAGCTTCTCACACTTGAATTCCTTCTGCAAATAGGCATAGAACCCGTTATGCTGGGTAATGTGACCCACCTGTGTATACATATTTTTCAGTTTAAACAGATGAATGCGATCCAGCATATCCTCCGCCGCATTGTATCTCACTGAGTATTCCTTCTCATCGATCGGGAGTTCACAGACTTCCTGCGAAAACTGCAGCAGAGAATAATACTGCCCCATGCACAGCATATATAGATAGAAATAGTTGCTTAATCTGGATTGATAATCACCTTCGATAAAAAATCCAATGTTCTCTGTGGGGTAAACATAATTTGCACAGCCCTCAACGCTTACCGACCACACAGAATAGCTAAAGGGCTGATATACATTGGTCTCTTCGGTGATCCCGTATTTTTTATCGTACCCCCGGCCAAGCCGCACTGCAACGCCTCCGGCGTCATAACTTTCGTTTGCCAGGTTCTCCCCGTATGTATTCAGTGCATAGACAAACGGCAGCCCCCGATCCGGGCACCGCTTTCCGTTTCGATACCGATTGGCAAAGTAAGAATCTATCTCCAGCGATTCGATCGTCGGATAAATCACATCGTCGAACAAATTGATCTTCCGCCTCGCATCAACGCGAAGTCCCTCTTTCGAATTGATCTCGCGGACAAACTCCCCGTCCTTCTCATCAAATATTTCTTTGGGAACATTGAACAGGTCATAGATCACATCGGTCTTTTCGCCTCTGGCCAATTCTTTTGTTTTGCTGATAAAGGCAAAAATCTGTTCCATATCGGCAGAATCCTTTTGTTTCCGCTCGAACACAGGTGCCTTGGGCTTGATCTCGTACCACACGATTCCCACCCCGGTGTCAAACAGGACTAAACCGATCTTTCCCATATCCCAGCTGATATATTCGTCGCCCACACGGGTCTGGAAACATTTATGGGTGCCGGGTTTTCCCTCTCCCACAGATGGTTTCTCACCAAATTCCCAAACAGAACCGATGGCATTAGGATTGTCCGCAGACATTAAGTCCACGATATGATCATAGATGTCCTGCTCTCCCTCCAACAATGAGGAAGCCTTCCATCCGGCTTTTTTTAGCCTGTCATACTTTTCATCCACCAACTCCGGGTAATGATTGATATGGAACGGGATGGAAAAATACAGCGAAAAGAATGATTGATTCTTACCCATGGTTTCGATCTCCTTCTATTTCATTCGTCTACCTGCTCAAAAAACGCCTTCAGACCGTCTCTTCCTGCCAGCGTCTCCTCGCAAGCTCTGCGGATATGCTCTTCCACACGTTCTCCGGAGCGGAGCATGCGTTCCAGTGCGGCCCGTCCTCTGCCCTTCAGCCGTTTGTCTCCACAGAGAATATCCCCCAACAGCCAGATGCATCTGCTGCCCAGGGCTCCGCCTTCGTAGAGTTCCTCTTTCGCAGACTGATAAACCAGGTTCGCGATCTCCACACTGAGTTCTTGATCCTGCCCTTTGGTGAGCGCGGCCACAAACAACAAATGATAGAGGTCAAAGATCGTCCGTCTATTTCCGGACAGGTGCTCCTTCCAACCGATCTCTCCATAGGATTTTTCCAACCACGAAAATGCCTCTGCCCGGTTCCCACAGACTGCCTCCAAATCGGCCCGGTACTGATACTGTCTGCGCAAATCATAGAAAAACTCGAACTGATCCATCGCCCGCTCAGAAATCTCTCTCGCTGACTGTTCATACGTTTCCCTGTTCGCATAGCTCAGGAAAATCAAAGCCTGCAGCTTCGTGCCCAAAATCTTTCCCAAACGCTCTGAGCGAATCTCGTTCTCCGATTGAAGGAAATTGCTGTTTTTGATGGCGTCCTCCGCCATACTCAGAATAAACTCCAACTCATCGCAAATCTTACAGCTCTCTGCATACCGGCGGCAATCCTGCAAATAGACCGCCTTTCTCGTGTAAAAAATCAACAGATATTCAATGTTCAGGGTTTGGATCGTGTATTTCGCCACGTCTTTCTCCAACCGGGCAAAAATCGCTTCCATCCGGCTCAGCTGGTTTGTATTGCTCAAATGTGCCAGCCGGTACATCTCCAAATCCAGATAAAACCGTGCATCTTCGATACCGTTCTCCACCAAAAACTCATACAAGGCTTCTGCTTCCTGCAGCATTCGCTCAATCAATGCATTCTGCCCGTGAAAAATCAACAGATCACCGATGTAATCCGCCAGATTGGACAACTGACGGTGGATCTGCTTCGGTTTCAGCTTAATAAACCCCTGACGGATTCGATTTACATTGGTTTCCGTCAGCATTCCCGCGCAGGCCTCAAACAGGGCATCCGCATACACTCCGTCCTGCACCAGCCTGATCACATGTTCATTTTCCTCCGTGTTAAAAAGCGGGAACACATGCTCCGTTTTGTAAAGGGGCTTCAGAAGTGTTCTCACCGTCTTCGTCTCGCCGTCCACCTCCACCTGAGCAGAAAATGCGGAGGCCTGTCTGGTATACCAGAAATTGCAGATATAATCACACAGTACCAACAGAGTGTTTCTCTTATCGTCAGCTAACTGAATATGAATGACCGATCCCTGAATATCCTCGCTGCGCAGCTTCGCCTTCTCGATAGACAGCTTCTCAACCAATCTCTCCCGGTAATCCGAAAGGCTTATGTACCCGGTCACATAGCTGTTCGTCACCGGCTGGGTCGTATCTTTTCGAAAACCGGCGATCACATCAAGCTCAATGGGCTCATTCTCCGTGATCACCAAAGACTTCAATAACTGAATCAACCCTTCTGTGATCACCGTCAGATAAGTCTGAGTGCTGTTCACGATTTTCTTTTTCACATCATTCTGAAAGATCACAAAGTCAATCGGATACTCCTTCGCCGAGGTCAGCAGGTCATAGACCAGCAAACCTTTCTTCTCCCGATCGATATCCGTCGCATGATTTTCTCCGGACAAACTTACGATGATCCGGCGTTTCAACGCCTCCTCATCCACTCCGGCCTCCCGGGAATAGAAAAAGCCTCCCACCAGGCTGGCATTCTTATGGGAACCCGGTTCCAAATCCCGGTCAAAATCTCCGCTTTCATCCAAATAAATCACGTACTTCTTCATCTTTCAAACCTCGCGTTTTTCAATGCAAAAATAGAGCTGTGAATTCACAGCTCCCATATATCAATTCATAAGCTTTCACGCTCTGTACCTGACCTTCTACCGATTCCGTTGTATGACCGACGCTTGGATCGGCGACCAAATGAAGCGGAACGAAACGCAAATGACCAGAGCTAAAAAAAGAACACTATTGCCCTCTATATCGGGCTATCTCCACCTCAATGGCAACAGTAAGTGCAAACGAACGCATAAGGTTATTGCCCTCTATATCGGGCTATTTCCATAACAGTATTTTCAATACTGTTTCTCAAATCATATCATCTTTTTCGCCTTTTTTCAACCTTTTCTTTCAAAAAAGTGTGTCAGCCTCCACGCATCTACACCTTCCAAAAGCCTTTATAGGGCTTGTCTTTCTCCCCTGTCCGTATCGCGCGAAGCAGCTTCTGAATTTCACTGCGGACCATCGCATCATAAGTCCGACTCTGACCGTTTACCTGCTTTTTCTGATACCGTTTCTTTTTCGATTTTTCGATAAAGATATACTTTCCGGCTTTGTTTCGCATTACCGCACCATCCTCGGTCCGCTCGCACACAGTGCACAGTTCGCTGTAATGCAAAATAGAACTGTGTATTCACAGCTCCCATATATCAATTCATAAGCTTTGCAGCTCTGTTCATGGTTCTCTTTACCGATTCAAAACAACGGTTGGCAGGTTTATGTCAGCCAGACAAACAGTTAGGAAGATAAAAACATCAATGACTAGAGCCGAGAAAAGAAATTAATCGCCCCGTATGTAGAGCAGCGTTCACATCGTAAAATCCCAATATTACTGTCCATTATTGCCCACTATATCGGGCTATCACCACATTTCTTGATGCAAAGTCCGAAGTCAAAAAACAAAACAAGTTATTGCCCTCTATATCGGGCTATCTCCACAACAGCATTTTCAACACGGTTATCCTAAACCACATCACATTTTTTCTTTTCTGACTCTTTTCTTCTTCCAAAACCGACGCAGTCATTTTTGTTTCAAGTATTCCTATAATTCCTACTTTCCTTGCTGTTTTAGATCTAAAAACAGTTGTGCATTTTTCATTCCACGTCAAACGCTCACCACGGTAAAGCTACTGAATCTGAAGAGACTGAACCCGAGTTTATTGCCCTCTATGTCGGGCTATCTCCACAACAGTATTTTCAATACTGTTTCTCAAATCATATCATCTTTTTCGCCTTTTTTCAACCTTTTCCATCAAAAAGTGTGTCAACCTCCACACATCTACATCCCCAAAAAGCCTTTATAGGGCTTGTATTTCTCCCCGTCCGTATCGCACGAAGCAGCTTCTGAATTTCACTGCGAATCATCGCAAAATTTGCCCAATCCACTATAGATTCTCCTGATTCCATTGCTCTTGTTGCCAGACATTGTGCAATTGATGCACGGAAAAGGAAAAACATTTCAACCGGTTCTTTTTGAATACCCTCTTCATCAAATTTATCCACAAAAATTGCACGAATGAAAATGTATGAATTGAGTCCTTATTGCCCTCTATGTCGGGCTCTCTCCACAACAGTGTTTTCAACACTATTTCTATCAATCGCATCACATTTTTGTCTTTTCCGACTCTTTTCTGTCCAAAAAGTGGGGCGACCGTTTTTATCTCTAACACTCAAAAAGCCTTATTATTCCCTACATAAAGTTCTCCAATGTTATCGTCTTCTACATTAGGTTCTCTCTACAACAGTATTTTAGGCATTACAGCATCCTGTTCTTTTTACACTTGTTGATCTCCATTTCAACTCTCCTGTACCTAAAACATGCTGGAAATTATAACCGGCTGTTATTGCCCTCTATATCGGGCTCTCTCCATATGTATATCCCTTACGGCAGAACTTTGTGATCTCTGCATTATTGCCCTCTATATCGGGCTATCTCCACATCTTTCACTATTCCTTACTCACCAAATTTCCTTCCAGTGCCCGCAGAAACTCTCTGCTCTTTGCATCCAGCTTGACCATGCTCTTTTTGTCGGCCTGCTTGAAGGTGAATTTCATACTCTCCAGTTTCTCCAGTTTGATCCGGTCACGACCCTCGAACCGCAGAGTGGGTGTCACAAAGGCACGCTCTAAGATACTGCCGAAGGTGGACAGGGTACTCTTGCGCAGCTTGCTGCTGTAACCGAACAGCGTCGTGTAGTAGCCGTTGTACAGCTCCATGATGCTCTTTGTGCGGTCGGTGTAGAATTTGAAGTGGTCCACGTAATTGCGCAGTTCGTTGATGTCGCTGTCGTATTTGTCATCGTTGAACAGCTTCAGTGCGTGGGTCAAGGACGCCCGATGTGCCCGATAGAAGCTCATCAGCTTCACCGACAACTGGCCTCCCTTCTCGGTCCACCGGCCTTTCTTTTCGTCGTACATCAAAAGATCGGTGCCGAAATCGAAGATACTCGTGATCTGATGAAGCACCAGTCCGCTTCTCACCTGATAGGTTCCGTCGTCAATCTGCTCATTCAGCTTCTCACCCCATCCATCTGCCGAGTGGTGCAGTGCCATGTAGTAAAAGCCCATCAGCAAATACATTTCATCGCGCTCACGCAGATAGGAAAGGGACACCAACTGCCCCAGCATCTCGTTGATGATACTATGGATATTGGTGACGTCGTTCAACGTAATACGGTTGCTTCTCTGCTGCTGACTGAGCACGCGCTTCTTATCCTCTTTCCACTTCTGTTCCAGTGCCTTTTTCTGCTTGAAATCCATTTTCTGATCCGGCTGGCCCTCACTGCCCTGCTTAGCTAAAATACCGGCCACTGCCTGCTGCTCCCGGTAATAGAGACGCAGATCATCACCGGTGATCTTTCCGTAATTTCTAAGACAGATATCTCCACCCGCGTACATTCTGGCCAGCTCCACATTGCGCAGGACTTTCGGATTTTTCGCATCGGCGTAGATATCGATGATCTGGCCATTCGGCAAGGTGTTCATGCAGAAATAGCGCAATTTGTCAAAAGGAGTCTTGCCGGGGCAGTTTTCCGCATCAATGTACTGCATCAGGTAGGAAGCATAGGCATCCTCATCCACATAATAATCGGAGAAGGTGTTGGACACCTGACCGGAAACCTCGCGGACAAATTCCAAAATACTGATAATGTGTCTCGTCCGTTCCAGATCTTTTTGCAGTTCGCGCTGCTCCTGCGCCTTTTCCTCTCCCACAAACTGGCCCGCATAGTCCTTTCTTCTCCAGATGTCCTCGCGGTACTGGATGTGGCTCTTGAAATCGCCGATCAGCAGATTCAGCTGTCTGGGATGGATGAAATGAGCAAAGCTGTACCACGCATAGGTATCCTGCAACACAGACTCATCCTCGACATCCACTATACTGTCCGCAAAACAGGTAATGCCCACGCCATTCAGACAGGTGTATGCTGTTTCGCCCCTGTCTCTGTACTCCGGTTTAAATATAAACCCGAAATATTCTTTTACATACGCCTCAAATGCATTCTTCAGGCAGATCGGAAGCAGCATCTTGAAGTGCTTGTAAATCTCGCCGTCCTTCTGATTTGCATTCTGCTGATTATACTCGGCCTGAATGTACTGGCAGATATTACCGAAAGTGATCTCCTTACTCCGATAACGGGCTTCCAGCACAGAAACATATTCTCTGAAATGCTTTGCCGCACCCAGGCGTGAATCAGGTTTTCCTTTTCCCGGTCCTTTTGCAGCATTCTCCGCAGCCTCATTCTCCTTCACCGCCCGGAAGAACCACTCTGCAGCCGTATCACTGACAATGAAGCTCCGATAATAAATCTCCTTCAACAGGAAGTACCATGCCCCCTCGAAGATCGTCCGAATCTGATCCGAATAGCCCGCGGTCTGATCCATCTTTCTAAGGTCGGCAGGAACATCCTTCTTTTTCCATACATTGTTAAACGCAGGAATCTGCGCCTCCGCCGATCGGTTCTGTCCGTAGAGGATCTCCACCAATGATGTCAGCTCCCGCTCTCCGTAGAACAAGGTGGTATTGTTGGAATAATATTTTTTCAGCACACCCTCCCGGTAAGCACGGCTGTCGTTCTGCCAAAGAAGACGGCCGGTGGTGTAAGCGCGTTCCGTTTTCTTTCCCTCGGCATAGTGGAAATTCTGATTTCGGATGGATTTCAGCTGGGTCAGGGTGTCACTGATCAGCGTATCCTCATCCAATGCAGCGATTCCCTGTATTGAGCTTGCTCCGCCGTAAAAGCGCAATAGCTGAGATTTGGCATCCATTTTGCGAAGACTGTTCACTTCCTCAGTGCTCAAAAATAAG
Organism: Lachnospiraceae bacterium; assembly: GCA_017416055.1. The sequence continues at coordinate 2,901 of JAFQDI010000213.1, read as the reverse complement.
ATATCCTCTTTATTTTCTCTTCGATTATCTTTCTTCGCTTCCTCAATCAACTGCCGGTGCTTATCCTGATCAACGATCGCACGGGTAAAGTTACTGATTGCCGCCACCGAAGCTACCGCGATGTCCCGCTTCAAGGTCTCCTCGGCCTTGATCGCCTCATAATCAAAGCTGGACAGACCGCTCTCATATCCGGTCTGAAGTACACCGTACATCGCTCCATTCTTCGGCGCGGTATCTTTAGGCATCGCGAAGTGATACACTGCCTTTCCGATATCCATGTATTTTCCGCAGATATACCGGATGATCTGCTTCCAACAGTCGCACATCATCGCTGTGGCAAAACACATCTCCCGCTTCAGCTTTCCCGATGTTTTTCCACGCTGTTCCGCTTCCGCATACGTGTTTTCCACATATTCCTTGATATATCCGATCCAGTAGGTGTAAAATTCGGACGGAGCACTTGCCCGAAGCTTCAGATATCTTCCGTAGTTCACATACTTGATCCGAGCTTTGATCTTTCGCTCGCTCTGCCCTCTCTCCCAAAGCCACTCCAAACCGGCCAGATTGCCTTCCTTTTCCGGCTCCGTTCCAACCTCGTCTGCATAGTCAAAATAATCGGTGCGCTTAGGGACAGACCACAGCTTCTCCGCTGAAGTATATTCTGCCTTGGCAGTCTCATCGCCCGGCAGGAAATAGTCGCACAAAATCCCCTTTATCTCGCTCAGCACAGCCAGACCACTGTCTGCACCGGCGGCATATCTGATCAACGTCTCCTGCAGGCCCTCCCGCTTTTCGCTGTCTACGCCTGAGATCGCCAGCACATTGGTTTTCTCCTCCTGAGGCTGAACTTTCACGTTGATATTCTTCACAGAAACATATACATTAATCTTAAAGTAATCCTTATTCACCGCATGCACGAACTTCTTCAGTTCCGCCTTTTGGCCCTCATCCTGCATCATCTCACTGATTGTTGCAGAAAAACTGCTGCCATTCATTCCGGCCAGTCCCTGCAGTAATCGCTTCGCCACTTTACTGTTCGTGTCTCGCTTCAGCGTCTTTCTCATCCGCACCAACACCGCATCCATGCGGATATCGGTCGCATAAGGATAACGGAATGCATCCAAAGGAAGCTTTTTCTCCTCCCTGCGACCGGTCTGACGATTCTTCTCAAACACGGAAACAAAGCTCAATTGTCCCAACTGAGCCATCTGATTTTTCAGGATACGATCAATGGCCTCCTCATCCTGAGCGATGTAAGCGTTTCGTATTTCCTCGTTCTGTCTGCGATTTTTAAATAAGTCTTTCAAAATCTCAGTGAAATAACGTTCCAGTTCCCCGGTACCATCCACATACAGGGCTCGCCCGGTTTCCCTGCAGGCTTCCCAAAAATCAGTGACTACGTCCTCCGGCAGCTGCGTCACCAGTTCCCGATAACGCGCACCGTCACAGACACAGGAAAGCACCGCCACCGCAGCCCGCTCGTACCGAGGATTCTCTGCCCAGATCGAATTCAGGCGTTCTCTCACATGAAGCGCAAGTACATTCTCCATCCGCTTTCCGCCGGCGGCATAACTAAACCAGGCGATCTTCTTCTCCTTATTCGTCTTCCTGTCGGTAAACGATGTATACGCAGTCAGCTTCCCCTTCGCTTCTGCCACATTTTTCGCAGAGGCCACCTGCCAAACAATGGCTCTGAAATGAGACTCTAAGTCGCGGGGACTGTCCGCCTTAAAAAACGTATTATACAGTCTGTTCGCATCGTTTACACGCTCAGACACTACGGTTTCCCAATTGTTTCCTCCCGGTGCCTGCTCATCTTTCGGAACACGGTACAGTATACACCTTCCATTCTCCGCACTGGTTCTTCCTACTGCAATTCGTTTTTTATCAACCTTTGTCAATTTCATCCCGCGTCGTTTCCTTTCGTGGATTCTACTTTGGTGGAAAACAAATTTCCGAATGATCTTCTATTATCATTATAACGCCGCTTTTCGAAGAATGCAACCGATAACGACATCTTCCATCCGTGCACAGTGTGCATCCTTACGAAGCTTTTTGCTTTATCAGAACGAATTTTTTGGTAAAGTAAAAAGAAGCCGCCACACAATGTGACAGCTTCTTCTATCCTTCGTTTTTACAAAAAGTCTCTGATCCGCTTACTTCTCACCGGATTTCGAAGCTTACGAAGCGCCTTCGCCTCAATCTGACGAATACGCTCACGGGTGACATTGAATGCCTTGCCTACCTCCTCCAGTGTACGGGGATGACCATCCTCCAGACCGAAACGCAGAACGATAACCTGACGCTCTCTGTCCTTCAAATCATCCAGCAACGCATCAATATGCTTTCTGAGCATCACGGACTCCACATTTCCCTCGGGGGTCATCGCCTTGTCATCCGCCACGAAATCGATCAGGTTGGAATCATCCTCCTCACCGATAGGGGTCTCTAAGGATGCGGGCTCTCTGGCGATCTGCATGATCTCCATCACCTTCTCCTCGGTCATATCCAGAGCCTCCGCCAACTCATGAGTGGAGGGTTCATAGCCGAGTTCCAGCGTAAGCTTACGCTGCATCTTCGACATCTTATTAATGGTCTCAACCATATGTACCGGTACACGGATCGTTCTCGCCTGATCGGCCAGAGCTCTGGTCACAGACTGACGGATCCACCAGGTCGCATAGGTGCTGAGCTTGTAGCCCTTTGTATAGTCAAACTTCTCAACGCCCTTGATCAGTCCGAGGTTACCCTCCTGAACCAAATCAAGGAAGCTCATGCCTCTTCCGGTGTAACGCTTCGCAATGCTGACAACCAAACGCAAATTCGCCTCAATCAGACGCTCCTTCGCCTCCTGATCTCCGTCCGCTTTGCGTTTCGCAAGCTCAATCTCCTCATCGGCAG
>JAFQDI010000012.1 GCA_017416055.1 Lachnospiraceae bacterium | reverse complement strand
TTCTCATTGCATCCGCTTCCGTTAACAGGAGCGTTCATAATATCGTCAAGACCGAGAACGACCTTTGCGCCTGCAGCTTTCAGGATGCGCTTGGTGCGTGCTCTGGTATGAATATCACAGGTGATCACACAGTCGGTGTAGTTCAAAATCGTTTTGCACTGGTTAGCGAAGATGATTTCCACCTCAGCGCCTGCCTCGCGGATAATGTCGCCGTAGTAAGCAACGTAATCAACGCCGGTGAACTCATGCTTGTTTTCGCCGAACAGCTCGCGATACTTCTCAAGACTCAAAACGTCAGAGTAAGGATTGATTCCTGCCTCATCCAACTGATCGTAGGTCAGCAACGCATTTCCTACCTCGTCGCTGGGATAGCTGAGCATCAGAACGACCTTCTTGCAACCCATCGCAATACCCTTCAAGTTGATTGCGAAGCGGTTACGGGAAAGGATCGGGAAGATCACGCCGACGGTCTCGCCTCCGGTCTTTGCCTTCACGTCAGCAGCGATATCCTGAACTGAGCAGTAATTTCCCTGTGCGCGGGCAACAATAGACTCGGTAACACCGATAACATCTCTGTTTCTGAGGGCGAATCCTTCGCTCTCGGCAGCAGCTAAAACGCTATCTACAACAATATCCACAAGGTTATCGCCTTCACGGATGATCGGGCAGCGAACGCCTCTGGAAACGGTTCCAATTTTTCTTTCCATAATGAATACCTCACCTTCTGTGAATGTATGTTTCACAACAGATATACTCTACCACTTTTTTTTTCAGAAATAAAGGGGTTAATGCACAAAATTAAAAAAAACGTAAAATTTTCTGCGATTTTTGGAAAGGTGCCCTCACCTTTTTCGACAGAATTCGATTATACAACGATGTGCAGAGAATAACCGAAACAGCTGCATTGTCACCGAAAAAACAATGACATCTGCAATGGTAATAAGGCAGGCATCAAGAAGCGGATTGCCGGCCGTAAAGAAGGGCTCCCAAAGATAGTCCATACAATGAATGAACAACATAACGAGAGAATGCTTGCCCAGAATCAACAGGGGCTGAATGATTTTGCCCAATTTCAAGCTAAGGATACTGAAGCCCGCGAGGGCCAACGTGCCGGAAACTGCGGTAACATAACACAAGGGGTAGAGCGTGTATCGTCTGGCTGCCAATTCCAAATAATTGCGGCTGAAGGCGAAGGAAAGGAGAAGCGTGCCGGCCCAGATCACTGCGTAGACAAGCGTGTTTCGAAGAACATAGGAATTGAGTGGCTTGCCCTGCAGGAGATTTCCAATCAAGAAGAACGGAAGAATAGCCAACACGACATCCAAAGAAAGCGGCAGCCATTGTAGTTGTCCTAAAATCACACCCGCAACAGACAAGGCTGCGCAAGAGATGATCAGTGCAGTTCTTTTTAAGTTGAACTGCAGATAATCAAACAGCGTTCTTCCCAGAAATAAAGCGATTAAGAACCAGGGAATTCCCAGCGATTCGATAAAAACTCCGTTCATGGTGATGTCTACACCGCTGGCGAGCACGAAAGTCAGTACGCGGTGAAACGCATATTGAATCACATATTGCAGAGAGAAAAACTCAGTAATATTTTGTATAACGAAAACAATCGTCCTCAACAGATAAATGGCGACCGCCGGAAGAATCAGATGACGAAAGGCCTTTTTTGCTTTTTGGATAAATTGTTCCCGGGAAGAGGAACAGCGAAAGGTAATACTGCTGAGGATAAAAAACAGTGGCATATGAAAAGAAAAAATAGCTCCGCGCAGAACACCGCTCACCGTGTGTCCGATGATGACAAGAAGGATCGCATAGCCCTTGGCACAATCAATCCAGTCAATCCGGTTGGAGGAAGATACAGGTCCGTTCATACTTAATATCATCCTTTGCCTTGATCAAAATGATTTATTTATACTATAACGAAAGGCAAAATAGTTGTCAATACAGGAAATGGCCGGTGGTTTTGGCAGTTACAATTGACATTCCGACACAATTTTATATAATACAAGTAGACCTGCTTGCAGGAGACGAGACGGAGGAATGCATGATGGAATATTTTGTGGCGTTGGATTCAGGTGGAACAAAGACAGATGCAGTGCTGTTTGACGAGACCGGTCATATTCTGCTTCGGCATGTGGGAAAAGGCTGCAACGCGATGGACATCGGCAGAGAGACAGCGAAGGCCAGAATGCTGGAGATTGTTAATAAGATGTGTGCGGCTGCACCGAAGAGGGTAAAGTCAGTATACGGAGCTGTCGCAGGAATCGAGTATTACGGAGATTATCTGTATGAATACATTCGTCCGCAGATCGATGCGGAACTGTTTAAGATCGAGGGAGATGTGGGCGTGATGATCTCCAGTACGCTGGGCAGAGTCGAGGGAGCCGGAATGATTTGCGGAACCGGATCAGCACTGGCGATTCGCAGATTTAATGCGCCGTGGGTACACGTTGGCGGCCGCGGTTATCTCATCGATGCGAAGGGCAGTGGTTTTGCGCTGGCACGTGAAGGCATTTATCGGGCGTTTCGTGCGCTCGATGGTCGCGGCGAGCCGACGGTTTTGGTGGAATTGCTGGAGAAGAAGATGGGCAAGCCTCTCAGTGAGGCGGTCTGTGATCTGTACAGCGGAGGAAGAGAGTATTTCGCGTCATTTGCACATCTGGTGTTTGAAGGCCGCAGAATGGGGGATCGTGTCTGCAGCGAGATCATCGAAGAGGGATCGCTGAAATTGGCGGAGCTGACCTGGGCGGCAGCACAGCACTTCGAGGGAGATTTCCCGGTGGTGATGGGCGGAGGCATTCTGTTCGCATTTCCCGAGTATGTGGAGATGGTGAAGGCGAAGGCAGCACCCAGAGCGAAGGTGATCCTGGCGACGGCGAGTCCGGTGTATGGTGGCGCAGTGGAGGCGATGGAGGCTGCAGGGCTGAAATGCGATGATGCATTTAGAGAGAAGTTTTTGCGTGAATATGAGGAGTGGAAGAAAGCCCACTGAGAAAGAGATGCCCGAGCCATGTTAGCCCGGGCATTTTTGATTCAATCGATTATTTTGTCGCTTCTGCCAGATATCGGCTCGCCTGAGTCGTGAACAACTCATGATAGATGCCTTTTTTTGCCATCAGCTCCGCATGATTGCCGGTTTCCACCAGTTCTCCGTGATTTAACACCAGGATCTTGGTGGCGATGGTGGCACTGGACAGTCGGTGAGAGACAAAGATGGTCGTCTTGTCTTTACGCAGCCGGTCGAACTGGTTGAAGATCTCCTGCTCCGCGATGGCATCCAGCGATGAGGTCGGTTCGTCCAGGATCAGAACGTCAGAGTCGGAGTAGAATGCTCTGGCGATCGCCAGCTTCTGCCACTGGCCGATGGAAGGTTCGATACCGGTTGGTTCGAAGATACGCATCAGCGGAGTTTCGTATCCCTTTGGCAGACGAAGAATGAAATCATCAGCGGAGCTGGCCTTGGCAGCGTCTCTGACTGCGTCAAGATCCATCTCCTTGTTGACCTCGCCGAAATGGATATTTTCGTTGACGGTGAAGGCGTACTTGCCGAAATCCTGGAAGATGACACCGAACATGGAGTAGAGTTCACCGGTATCGTATTCGCGGATATCCTGTCCATCCAAGAGGATACACCCTTCCGTCGGATCGTAAAGGCGGGTCAAAAGCTTTAACAAAGTGGTCTTTCCGGCACCGTTCAGGCCGACCAGCACGGCAGTGTCTCCCGGTTCAAGCACGAAGCTGATATCTTTCAGTACATCGCGGGTGGTTCCGGGATAGCGGAAAGA
>JAFQDI010000212.1 GCA_017416055.1 Lachnospiraceae bacterium | reverse complement strand
GGGTCTTCTTGCCAGTGACCGCCAGATCCGCAGTCGAATCAGCGTGAGTGCGATCGCGAGCCGTGATGGAGAGAATCAGACCGGATATCATGCACCCGGAAAGCGCAGAGGTTTCGAGCTTTATGAGACCATTGATGCGAAGGACGTGGGTGTACGCGCGGCGGAGCAGGCGGTGACGATGCTAAATGCCGGATATTGCCCTGCGGGCAAGATGACGGTTGCCATCGGAAACGGTTTCGGCGGTGTAATCTTCCACGAGGCCTGCGGACACTCTCTGGAGGCCTCTTCCGTAGCTTACGGCCAGTCTGAGTTCTGTGGTAAGCTGGGTGAGATGGTGGCGAACCCGAAGGTGACGGCGATCGACGACGGTACGATCCCGAACGAGTGGGGCTCCATCAATATTGATGACGAGGGTACTCCTTCTCAGAAGAACGTGCTGATCGAGAATGGTGTGCTGAAATCCTACATGATTGACAAATTCAACGGACGTCGCATGGGCATGGCTCCCACCGGAAATTCCAGACGCCAGAGTTATGCGTACGAGCCTACTTCCCGTATGACAAATACTTATATCGCTCCCGGAACAGACACCGAGGAGGAGATTATTTCCTCCATCGAGTACGGTCTGTACGCGAAGAAGATGGGCGGCGGTTCCGTAAATCCCGTGACCGGCGAGTTCAACTTCGGTGTAGCGGAAGGATATATGATCCGTAACGGTAAGATTTGCGAGGCTGTGCGCGGCGCCAGCCTTGTGGGCAAGGGTTCTGAGGTAATCAAGAACATCGATATGGTCAGCGATAATCTGGATATGTCTGCCGGCATGTGTGGATCTTCCAGCGGAAGCGTTCCTGCGAACGTAGGTCAGCCGATGATCCGTGTGTCCAACATTACCGTTGGTGGACGCGGTTAAATGAAGGGAGGAGCGAACATGAATTATCAGGAATTTAAAGAGCTGGTTTTCGCCGAGGCGAAGAATCAGAGTCTTACCGAATATGAGCTTTATTACGAGCAGTCCGAATCCACCCAGCTGAGTGCGTTCGGCGGCGAGATCAACGGCTTTTCCAGCTCGGATGAGGCGGGTGCCTGCCTGCGCTGCGTGTGCGGTGGCCATATCGGCTACGCTTCCACCGGTCTGTTCACAGCGGATGAGGCAGTGAGTCTGGTAGCGCGTGCGATGGAGAATGCACTTTCCATGGAGAAAGAGGAGCCGATTCTGTTCTGCCAAGGTGGACTTGCGTATAGCGAGGTATCTCCCAAGGTGGTTGAGGATGTGCCTACGACCCGTATGATTGAACTGACGCTGGAGGCATTGAAGTGCTGTATGGAAGCGGACGAGAAAGTATCCCCTTCTTCTCAGGTGTCAGCGGCGATTGAGCACAAGACGATTTGCCTGGACAACTCCAACGGCGTTCAGCTGAAGAATACGACGCATATGGGCGCGTTTATTCCTCAGATTATCGTGACGGATGGGACGGAGACCAGCGATGCATATGATTTCGAATTGGGCAATCTGGAGGAGATCGACCTGAAGGAATTGACCCGGAAGGTAACCCAGAAAGCGAAGGATAAAATGGGAGCAGGCGTTCCCGACAGTGGCAAGTATCCGTTAGTATTGTCCTCCCATGCGATGAGCAGCATGCTGGGCGTGTTCTCCGCAGCATTCTCTGCAGAGAATGTTCAGAACGGCATGTCCTTAATGAAGGGCAAGGAAGGCACTAAGATTGCGGCAGACTGCGTGACGCTGATGGATGATCCTTTCTACAAGGATAGCTACAATCAGTCCGCATTCGACGGCGAGGGTACACCCACTAAGACGAAGGCGGTCATTGAGAATGGTGTGCTGAAGACCCTGCTTCACAATCTGGCGACGGCGGCGAAGGCGGGCGTGGAGTCCACCGGAAATGCAGCACGCGGCGTGAACTCCCCGATCGTGGTGAGACCGACCAATTTCTTTATTCAGCCCGGAACCGAAACTCCTGAGGAGCTGTATGCGAAGGCAGGAGAAGGTGTACTGGTGACGAGCTTGGGCGGTCTGCACGCAGGTGCAGATTTTGTGACCGGAGACTTTTCCTTGCAGAGCAGTGGATTTATGATCCGCGGCGGCAAGAAAGCGGAGCCGGTGAAGGCGTTCACAATCGCAGGAAATTTCTACGAAATGTTGTTTAAGATCACTGACCTGGGCAATGATATGGAGCTGGGGCTGTCCGGAATCGGAGCTCCCAGTGTGCTGGTGAGTGAGATCATGGTAGGCGGAAAGTAAGACGGCGGGGCTGTCACATTTGATATGCGACAGCCCCTTTATACAGAGGTGTACAATGAAGTTCAAGTTACTTGCTTTGGATTTGGACGGTACGGTCCTCACCCCGGACAATCAGATCACGCCCAAAACGGTTGATGCGATCAACCGGGCATTGGCGGACGGAATACAGGTCGCATTTTGCAGCGGCCGCTGCAAGGCAGAGATGGAACCCTATTTCAGTCTGTTCCCACAGCTCAGATACGTGGTCTGCAATAACGGAACGGAGTCGTTTGATCTTCGCACCGGCGAGCATGTTCATTTTTTCGGGATGGAGAGATGGCTTTCAGACCGGATCATGCAGGAAGCAGAGCACCACGACGTGCTGATCCAGATGGGGGCGGACGGACTTTATTATCTGCAGGATTGGACCGTGGAGCGCTGTCCGGAGTTTGGGCTGGCGAATTACGCAGAATTGATGCAGGAGACCGGAAAGTTCGTTCACGATCTGGTGAGCTACTATCGCGAGCACGAACTTCCGATCAGCAAGATCAATTTTTACTGTACAAATTGGGAAGAGCGGGAGGAAATCGTGGCATCTTTGCAGGCGGATCACCTTCCGTTGATGTATGAGTCCGGGTTGGCGGGCAATATCGAGATGTTCGCGACGAATGCCGGAAAAGGAAACGGTCTGACTGCACTCTGCCGTCATTTGCAGATTCCGATGGAGAACGTCCTTGCGATGGGAGACAGCAGCAACGATATCTCCATGCTTCGGGCTGCCGGATTTTCCATAGCGGTGGAAAACGCGGTGCCCGAATTGAAGGAGGTTGCCGATGCAGTGACCGGCGACAATGCCCACGACGGTGTGGCAGACGCAATTTGGAACTATGTGTTGGGAGAACAGAATGATAGATAAACAGACCATGATGCCCTTTAACTTTTTGTCCTACGGCGGAGTGATCACCGGGCAGCAGCGGGGGATGCGCTATCGGCTGATGCGGGTTGGAGAAAAGCCTGATTTCAAACTCTGCGCGACGGTGTGGCCGGGGCCGTTTGCCTTTGATGCGACACCGGACGAAAAGAAGACCGGAGAGGCGTTTCCCTACAGCGAAACCGGTCGGGAGGAAGCCATTGACTGGATGGCAGAGCAGTATGAATCGAGAAGAGATGAGTGGGACAATATACCGTCGATTCTGGAGGCGAAGCTGTAAAGACGATGTAAGGTTATCAATTGGAGGAAATCATGAAATATAACATTGATTTTACAAAGATTAAAGACGGAACCGTTACCCTGGTGGGATGGGCTGCCGGAGACAAAATCTCGGATCAGGTAGAGTATCGTCTGGAGACAAGAGATCATCGTGAAGTTGAGATGGATATAATTCCGGTCAGACGTTATGATGTGATGCAGGAACTGTTTTCTGCGAGAGAAAATTATCATCACGGCTTTCTGATCAACTTTCGACTGGAAGAGGGGATGACCTACCGATTGATCTTTTCCTTTGATGGGAAACGGAGAATTGAGCGTTTTGACCCGGTAAAGCTGTCGGTTGAGGATGGACAGGAACCGTCTGTTATTCTGAAAATCAAGAAATTACTGCGTCCCAGAACCATCACAAACGGATTGATTTATTTGAAGGAGAATGGATTCCGGAAACTTTGGAAAAAGACAGTCCGCGCACTTCGCAAGCCTGACTATATGAAATGGTATATGAAAATTATGCCCGATGAGGAGGAACTGGAGCGCCAGCGCCGGGAGATTTTTGCGTATCAGCCTAAGTTCAGTCTGATTGTTCCGGTATACCGTACGGAGGAGACCGTTCTTCGCGAGATGATCGATTCTGTCAGATCTCAGACCTATACACACTGGGAGCTGTGCTTTGCGGACGGCAGCGGTGAGGGAAGCCACACCTTTGATATTCTGGAAAGCTATGCAAAGAAGGATGAGCGGATCCGTTATTGCATTCTGGAGAAGAACGAGGGAATTTCCGGAAACACGAACGCGGCGCTGAAAATGGTCACCGGTGACTATATAGTTCTTGCTGACCATGATGATACGTTGGCTCCGGAGGCCCTGTACCAGTGTGCGAAGGCGTTGAACCGACCGATCCGCCCCGATGTGATTTATTCTGATGAGGACAAAATCTCGTTCGACGGCAAGATATTGTCAGACCCGCATCTCAAACCGGATTTCAGCCCGGATTTCTTGAGAACGGGAAATTATATTTGTCATTTGTTTGTGGTATCCAAAGCAATCGTGGATAAGATCGGCGAATTCCGAAGTGTATACGATGGAGCGCAGGACTTTGATTTCATCCTGCGATGCACAGAGGTGGCAAATGAAGTTTACCATATTCCGAAAATTCTGTATCATTGGCGAATCAGTGAGACCAGTACCGCAGCGAATCCGGAAAACAAGCGATATGCGTACGAGGCCGGGATCAAAGCAGTCAAGGCTCATTGTGAACGAATGGGCTGGGATGCGAAGGTGGATCACGGTCAGGGCCTTGGATATTACCGGACCACTTACGCGTTGAAGGGTACTCCGCTGATCTCTGTGATCATTCCCACGAAGGATCACCGTGAACAGCTGAAAACTTGCCTGGATTCCATCTTTGAGAAATGTAAATATCCGAATCTGGAATTTATTTTGGTGGAGAATAATAGCACGGATCCGAAAACCTTCGAATATTATCGGGAGTTGGAGGCGGCGCATCCAAATCTGAAAGTGGTAGAGTGGAAAGAGAAAACATTTAATTACTCGAAGATCAACAACTTTGGTGTGACCTTTGCGAAAGGTGAGTATCTTCTGCTGCTGAACAATGATATTGAGCTGATTGAGGAAAACAGCATTGAAGAGATGTTGTCCTACTGTCAGCGAGAGGATGTGGGTGCTGTCGGAGCCAGATTGCTCTATTCCGACAGAACAATCCAGCATGCCGGCGTGATCATTGGCTTGGGAGGAGTTGCGGGGCACCCGTTTGTGGGAATGGACGTGAAAGATCAGAGCTATTTCCTGCGATCGAGCGTCGTACAAAATTACAGTGCGGTGACCGCTGCCTGTATGATGACAAAACGTTCTGTTTATGAAGAGGTAGGCGGATTCTGTGAGGATCTGGCAGTGACGTTTAATGACGTGGATTACTGTCTGAAGATACGAAAGACGGGGAAATTGGTGGTGTATACACCGTTTGCAACGCTGTACCATTATGAATCAAAATCCAGAGGGCAGGATGACAGCCCGGACAAACTTCGTCGATTTGAGAAGGAAGTCGAACTGTTCAGTGATCGGTGGACTGAGATACTGGACAACGGAGATCCTTATTTCAATCCAAATCTGAGCGCGAAAAATCCCTATTTCATTTTAAAGGAATGGAGAGATGTTCTCGGAGAGAAGAGCGAAAAATAATATTTGACAAAGTTGACATTTCACGCTATACTAGCACATGCGTCCTGTCTTTAAAATCGGCTGTGATGCAGCCCGTCTTGGGCGATGTTTGACGTTTCGGTCTTACGCAACGAAAACCATGAACCGTGTCAGGTCCGGAAGGAAGCAGCACTAAGTGGCCTCTTCGTGTGATGTAGGGCGCCGGAGCCTAGTCGTTCGGGCGGTAACGGTCACAGTCGGTTTTAAGGGCAGGACGTTTTGTACAAAAGAAAGAGGTAAATGAAATGAAAAAGATTTTGATTTGGTGTTTGGCACTGGTTCTGTGTCTGTCCATGACCGCATGTCTCAGTGAAGACAAAGAGACAGGGAAAAATGAGAATCAGAGCAGCGAGGCGGCAGGTGACAGTGCGACCGACAAGGCGCTTGCGCTGTATGAGAAATACAAAGATCTGCTGGAGATGCTTGAGAAAGAGAACTATCAGGGCGCGATCAGTCACCTGGCAGGAATTGTGGCAGACAAAAACAAACAGGAGCAGGGCGATGCGCCGTCTTTGTTGAAGGAGATGTACGGAGAGTGGTATCTGTATAAACAGAATTCCGGGGAGAATGCGGTTGCGATCGTGTCGTTCGAGGACGATGGAACCTGCCGTCTGGGTGACAAGGAACTCAGTTGGGTCATCTCCGGTGAGAACGAGAAAAGTGTCACTCTGAAGATTTATGAGGACGGAGAGAGTAGATATTCTGCGACGATGAGTCTGTCTGATTATTCGAATCAGCTGTGTGTAAGCCTGTATGATTCCAAAGACAGCAAAAATAACGGAACCTATTATCACCATTCGATTTTTAATCTGATGGGTGGCTGGTGGAAACAGCTGGACACGACAGAGGAAGTGAAGGACAATAGCTTTAACCTTTACCCTCGCAATCAGGTCTCTTTTGCAGACGTGGCGTACAAACAAAATCTGATTACCTATGATGACGAGTGCGTGGAACTCACATTGTATCTGGACAATGTGAAAAAGCCTGCGTATTACCTCACACTGAGATTCAGAGACGGTTATCCGCTGATGGAAGTACAGGATTATGAGTCCGGAGCAGTGACACTGTATTATCGGGATGAGTCCGGCAGAGTGGACACCTGGCCCGAGGTTCTGTACAGCCGCGCAGTGAAAGCACTGAAGGATACCGCGGATGGATATGGAACGTGGATCGAATGGCCGGAAGAAAAGTCCCTCACCCACAATGAGACCTTGGCATATGCGTTGGATCTGTTCAAACAGTGCGGCGATTACAAGGATAGCAAAGAGCGTGTGACAAAGTTCACCATACTGGAGAACAAGCTGGTGGAGATCAACGAGGTCCGGGTCGACAATCTGGGCAACGTAAGCAACAACGATTATGCAACTTATAAATATGACAAGTGGAATAATCGGTATTACACATCTGACTATGAAAGCAATCGCTTGTATTTTGGCAAAAAGGAAAATCGAACCCGATTCGAATACGAGTTTAATGGAACAGGACAGATTACAAAGATTTATCAGGGATCGCCTACCAGTGCGAGCGCGATTATGACTCCGGAATATGATGCGGACGGAAACATGATTAGCCTTCGTGTGCAGACAAATTCCGGAGAATACACCAACTACTTTACCTACGAAGCAGGAAAACTGGTTTCCGCGAAGTATTATACGGTTGACAGTCCGGAAGAGGTGATGCATTACCGTGATTTTGTCTATGACGGTGCAGGAAGATTGATTGAAGAAAGTGGATACCTTGATTGGCGTTATGATTATCGTTGTACCTACACTTATGACAATGACGGAAACCTGATAGAGGAAAACTACGAGTTCAAGTACGAATACAGCGACACGACGGAAACGGAGAAACGTGTGCACACGTATGACAGTGAGGGCAACCGTGTTTCTTCTACGATCGAAGAAGGACCGAAGAGCAATTATCAGTCCCGCGAATTGAGCTATGTTTATGAAACGCTCTACTTCTACGAGTTTGATGCAGAGTAAAGTTCTTCATAGTTTTTTTAGAGAATTTAATACGCAGTTAATTGATATTCTTTCCGGAAATGGGTATACTGACTAACGTAAGATTTGAAACAAAGAGTCTTACACATACCCTCTCTTTCCTTACGTTAATCAGGGGCTGCCGGGTTTCCGGCAGTCCCTGATTTTCTGCTTTAGGGAGAGCTGTGTTCAACCGCTGGTATAAATCGCCAAACTTAGCGAAAAAGCCCTTTACAAATCCTGAAAACCGCTGTATAGTAAATAGTGTTGTTGGTCGCAACAAAAATATAGGAGAAAGGAGGCACCACCATGACCATGTTACTGTTTAATGTTTGTGTGAATTTCGTTGGATCACAGTCTGCCTCCGTGAATTTCTCTTGAGTCGATAGGACTTATTTGATGGAGTTTGCGCCGCAGTCTGTGTGACTGCGGCGTTTTTATATCAAAAGTGGATGACACCGTGATGTAAAACGCCGAAAGGATGTGTTTACGCACGGTGTTTTTATTTCATAAATTGTGTTCGGGAAAAGAGAGATTGAGTGGAGAAGGAGAGAGATGAAGGGATTAGGACGGTATTTTTACAAGTATAAGTTTCACTATCTGTTCGCGCTGGTCTGTCTGTACTTAGGCATCTGGCTGGATATGCAGTCGCCGAAGATCATCGGGCGGATCATTGACGATGTGTTGGTGGGCGGTCGGAAGGAACTGTTGATCGGACTGGTGCTGGGACTTCTCGGCATCGGTATCGGGCGCGGCCTGTTTAAGTATCTGCAGGAATTCACAGCGGACTGTATCGGCGTGTCGATCGCAAGGGATCTGAGACAAAAGCTGTTTCGCCACATCGAGAAGATGAACGTGGGCTTTTTCGAGAAGAACAATACGGGAGAGTTGATGGCCCGGGTGAAGGATGACACGGAGCGCGTTTGGGATTTCATGGGCTTTGTGGGCCTTCTGTGTGTGGAGGCCATTGTTCATACGATTATGGTCCTGACGAACATGATTCGTATTGACCCGCTCTTGACGCTGATTCCGCTGTGCGTGATGCCCATGGTGGGTTTTATTGCGGTGAAGCTGGAAAAGGGCCTGGATAAGGTCTATGACGATATCAGCGAGGAAAATGCGGAGCTGAACACGGTCGCCCAGGAGAATCTGGCCGGTGTGCGCACGGTAAAGGCCTTTTTCCGCGGAAAGCACGAGATCGCGAAGTTTAAAAAGCACAACAGTCGCTACTATGAGCTGAATATGCGTCTGGCGAAGACGATGGCGAAGTATGATCCCTACATTTCCTTTTTGACCAAGGTCATGCTGCTCCTTTCCGTCATCATCGGAGGCATGTTTGTGGTGCAGGACCGAATTACCTTAGGAAAGCTGGGCGAGTTCATCGAGTATGCGAACAATATTGTCTGGCCGATGGAGATTCTTGGCTGGGTGGCGAACTGCATGGCGGCGGCCTTTGCTTCCAATAAGAAAATCAATAAGATTCTGGAGGAGAAGCCGGAGATTGCTTCCCCTGAGGATGGGGTAGATTTGCCGCTGGTGCGGGGTGAACTGGCCTTTGATCAGGTAAGTTTGGAACTGCACGGACAGAAGATTCTGGAGGATGTGAGTTTCACTGTTCCCGCCGGAAAGACGCTGGGTATTATGGGAATGACCGGATCGGGAAAGACGACGATCGTGAATCTGGCGGAGCGATTCTACGATGTGACCGGTGGAAGTGTGTCGGTGGACGGCGTGGACGTGCGCAAACTTGATCTGCATTGCCTCAGAAAAAATATCTCAGTGGTTATGCAGGATGTGTTCCTGTTTTCGGATACGGTTGCGGAAAACCTGCGGATCGGAAGTAAGGATGCGATGACTGACGAGGTGATGGTGGATTCCGCGAAGAAGGCGAGAGCCCATGAGTTTGTGTCAAAGCTGCCGAAAGAGTACGAGACCGTGATCGGCGAGAAGGGCGTTGGACTGTCCGGCGGGCAGAAGCAGAGACTTTCTATCGCGAGAGCGCTGGCGAAGGACGCACCGATTCTGTTTTTGGATGACTCCACCTCCGCGCTGGATATGGAGACGGAGCACGAGATCCAGAAGGAACTGAACGGACTCCGGGGCATGACGAAGGTGATCATCGCTCACCGTATTTCCGCGGTGCGTCATGCGGACGAGATTATTATCTTAGAGGGTGGAAAGGTCGTGGAGCGCGGCACTCACGACAGCCTCATGGAGAAGAAAGGCCGCTATTATGATACCTTTGTGGCACAGTATGAGAGACCGGAGGAGTTGATGTTATGTCTGTAAATTCATTTCGCGAGGACGAAGTATCGCGGGCAGTGCCGAAGCGGGTGACGCTGGCCCGGCTGTACCGGTATCTGTTCGCTTATAAAAAGAAAATCGTTGTGGTGCTGGGCATCATGGCGGTGACCATCGCCATCGCACTGGTGAACCCGCTGATTATTGAGCGGGCGATCAATGTGCATGTGGCGAATAAAGATATGAGGGGGCTTTTGGGGCTGGGCGTGGTGGCGCTTGTGCTCAACGTAATCTGGATCATCGGTGTGAAAGCCCGGATGATTATGATGGCGAAGATCTCCAACGAGATCGTGCTGAAGATCCGCGAGGAGCTGTACACCCATATTCAGACGCTGGGACTGCAGTTCTTTGACGGCCGTCCTACAGGAAAGATTCTGGCCCGGATCATCGGGGACGTGAACGCGCTGAAAGATATGATGTCCGACAGTGTGACCACGCTGATTCCCGATATGATCACCGTGACCGCCGTGATCACGATCATGCTGGTGAAGAGTCCACCTCTGGCGATGGCGGCCATCGCCACCCTGCCGATTTTGCTGGTAGGAATGTATGCGGTCATGATCCTCGGCCACGGGCGCTGGCTGGACGTGCGCCAGAAAACCTCCAATATCAACGCCTTTACCCACGAGAACTTCTCCGGAATCAAGGTGGTGCAGAGCTTCTGCGCGGAAGCAGAGTCGGAGAAGACCTTTGAACATGTGGTGGGTGAACACCGAAAATCCTTCATCCGTGCGGTGCTTCTAGCGGACGCCTTTGGCCCGACCATTGATCTGACTTGGGGCATGGGCGGATTTCTGCTCTACTATATCGGTATTCAACTGTTGGGTATGGACGGCACTGAGGTGGGTACATTTATTGCCTTTGCTACCTATCTGAGTATGTTCTGGAGTCCGATCCGTAATTTGGCCAGCCTGTACAACAAGATCGTGAACAATATTTCCGGTGCGGAGCGCATCTTCGATATCCTGGACACGGAGCCGGAGCTGGCGGACAAGGCGGGAGCCTACGAACTGCCGGAGATCGAAGGGCGGGTGGAGTTTGACCATGTGACCTTCGCTTATCCGGACGAGCCGGAGCGGGATGTCATCAAGGACATCTGCTTCGATATCAAGCCCGGTGAGACTATCGCGCTGGTAGGACCTACGGGAGCCGGAAAGACCACCATCATCAATCTGATCAGCCGGTTTTACGATGTAAAGGCGGGCGAGATTCGCATCGACGGTCATCCGGTGCAGGATGTGACCATGGAGAGTCTGAGAAGTCAGATGGGTATCATGACCCAGGAAAATTTCATGTTCACCGGCACCATCGCCGACAATATCCGCTACGGAAAGCTGGACGCCACCGATGAGGAAGTGATCTGGGCGGCGAAGACGGTGGGAGCGCACGATTTTATCATGAAGACAGAAAAAGGTTATGACACCGAAGTGCAGAGCGGGAGCGGTTTGTCCGTGGGACAGCGTCAGTTGGTAGCCTTTGCCAGAACGCTGATCGCGAAGCCCCGCGTGCTCATCCTGGACGAGGCGACGTCCAGCATCGATACCCACACCGAGATCATGGTGCAGAACGGAATCGAGGCGCTCTTGTCAGGAAGGACTTCGTTCGTGATCGCTCATCGCCTCTCCACCATCCGCAAGGCAGATCGGATTTTTGTGGTGGACGACCAGAGGATACTGGAGGCGGGGACGCATCAGGAGTTGCTTCAGAAAAAAGGTGCTTACTACGACCTATACTGTGCGCAGTTTAAGGATGTACTGGTGGGGTGAGGTTAAGCATGCCATAAGGAGGTATGTATGGAAATCTGTGTTGAACCTATTTTGATTGAGCAAAAATCTGTTTTCGTTCAGATGATGGAATTATATAACTATGATTTTTCAGAGTTTTCCGATGACGATATCAATGAGTATGGATACTTTGGATATCCACGTATTGACGACTACTGGAATGAAGAGGGAAGATATCCCTTTTTTATCAGAGTTGAAGGGAAAATTGCAGGATTGGTGTTGGTTAGATCGTGTTGTGAACACAGTCAGTTATCGAACCCTCACAATATTGCAGAGTTTTTCGTGATGAAAAAATATCGCAAACGGGGTGTTGGAAAGTATGTTTCGAAAAAAATATTTGATTTATTTCCCGGTGGGTGGGAAATAACGATATGGGGGAACAATATGCCGGCACAGAAGTTCTGGAAAAGAGTTGTTAGTGAGTATACAAATGACAACTATGATACATTCATTGAGAAGGATCAGGATGTAGTTGGTTTTGTGTTTGACAATTCAATTTAAAAGTTAAGAAGATTCAAAAGGCGGGAGAGGTATATTTCATGGATTGACAAAAGGATATAATTGATTTATAATATACTTAACCGGACAGTCGGAAGGTGAGTGCACTTCACCCGTCCCGGAAAAACTGAAAACTTATTAAGAAATAAGCCGTCTGTCTTGGCCGAGATCAGGACGGCTTATTTCCTATGTAGAAACATACGATTACAAATATTCGTGATGTGAGAACCTTTCTCGCTGTAAAGGTGTTGCTATTGTTCCAAAATATCTGCAATCCGCTCGCAGGCGTGTCCGTCACCGTAAGGATTGACCGCCTGGGCCATCGATTGATAGGCGTTCTCGTCGTCAAGAAGACGGGAAAACTCACGGTAAAGCTCCTCTTCTTCGGTGCCGACCAATTTCAGTGTGCCGGCGGCTACGCCCTCCGGGCGCTCGGTCGTATCGCGCATCACGAGAACCGGCTTTCCGAGAGAAGGAGCTTCCTCCTGAATGCCGCCCGAGTCTGTCAGGATCAGGTAACTGTGATGGATGAAATTATGAAAATCCAAAACGTCCAGAGGATCGATGAGTGAAATTTGATTGCAGGTATCGAACATGTCACGCGCAGCTTTGCGAACGATCGGATTCGGATGGATGGGATAGATCGCTCTAACATCGGGGTGCTCATCAAGCACGTGGCGAATCGCGCGAAACTGTCCGATCATGCGCTCGCCCCAGTTTTCACGGCGGTGAGCAGTGATCAGAACCATTCGGTGATCACCCACCCAATCAAACAGAGGATGGTGATAATCCGGACGAATCGTCGTGCGCAATGCGTCGATGGCGGTGTTTCCGGTCACGAAGATCGACTCGGAGGGCACACCTTCCTGACGAAGATGGTGTGCAGCGGTCTCGGTGGGTGCAAAGTGAAGATCAGCCATCAGGCTGATCGCACGGCGGTTGAACTCCTCGGGGAAGGGGCTGTGCATATCATAGGTGCGCAGACCGGCTTCCACATGGCCTGCCGGAATCTGAAGGTAAAAGCAGGCCAAAGCAGTCGAAAAAGCGGTGCTTGTATCACCGTGAACTAACACGATATCCGGTTTTTCTGCCAAAAGAACCGGCTTTAAGCCGTTCATGACAGTTGTGGTGATATCGAACAGGTCCTGTCCTCTTTTCATCACAGCCAAATCGTAATCCGGAACAACCTTGAATACGTCCAGCACCTGATCCAACATCTCGCGATGCTGGCCGGTAACACAGACAACAGTGCGGATATCCGATCTGGTTTTCAGTTCATTTACCAATGGACACATCTTGATCGCTTCGGGTCTGGTTCCAAAGACGAGCATTACTTTTTTCATAGACAGACACACTCCATTTTTACAGAAGCTCCGGCCGATGGACCGGGGTGCAGTTGCTTCTTAATATTATAGACGTATTTTGGGCAGAATTCAAGTGTAATCCCTGTCATTGACAGAAAACCGGTTGTATGATAAACTAAAATAGTTATCATGCGTGTATTGCGCGTTGATGACAGAAGTTTGGGATATTCAGTAGGGAGATAGCATGAGAAAGAATGAACGGCCCATCGATTTCGTAATTCCCTGGGTGGACGGGACCGATCGGGAGTGGCTTGAACTGAAAAATCACTATTTGAATATGGAAACGCAGAATTCCGGGCTTAAGACCGGACCGGTGGATGCACAGGCGATCCGTTATCGCGACTGGGACACACTGCATTACTGGTTCAGAAGCGTGGAAAAATATGCGCCTTGGGTAAACAGGATTCATTTGGTGATTTGGGATCATGTGCCGCAGTGGCTGGTACAGGAGCATCCGAAACTGAATATCGTTTATCATCGGGACTATATACCGGAGGAGTACCTTCCGACCTTCAGCGCGAATCCGATTGAACTGAATTTGCACCGAATTCCCGGCCTGGCAGAACAGTTTGTTTATTTCAACGATGATGTATATCTGACGGCACCGGTGAAGCCGACGGACTTTTTTGTAAACGGACTCCCGTGTGACTCGCTTGCAGAGACGCCGATCACTTGTGACAATTCGAATCCGTTCAGTTATATTTTGCTGAATGATGTTTCCTTTGTGAATCGACATTTTTCGCGACGCGCGTTGATAAAGAAGCACCTGTTCAGATGGGTGTTCACGAAAAATCCGGTTGACACGGTAAAGAACCTTGCGGCCATCACGGTGAGAAGCAATCGCTTTTTTGGCTTTTGCAATTATCACATTCACCAACCGTTTTTAAAGAGTACACTGGAAAAAGTGTGGGAGCTGGAGCCGGAGCTGTTAGAGGAGACCAGCAGTCACCGTTTCCGCGATTGGCGGGATGTGAACCAGTATATTTTCAAGTATTATCAGTTGCTGACCGGTCAGTACCATCCGTATAACATGCGAGGGAACGGTCGCCCATATTACAGCAGCAAGAAAACGCAAGTGATTAAGAATGTAATCAGAAAGCACCGATACAAAGTGATATGTGTCAATGATGGAGTCGGGATAGACTTTGAAGTGGCAAAGAGTGCGCTTCATGAGGTTTTTTCTGAAATGCTGCCGGAAAAATCCTCGTTTGAACGTTGAGGAGTAGATAGATGGAAAAGATAGATTTTGTAGTTGCCTGGGTGGACGGAAGCGATCCTGCCTGGTTGGCTGAGCGTGCCCGTTACCGTCAGGATCCCCAGACTTCAGATGGGCAGACGATCCGTTATCGCGATTGGGGGACGCTTCGTTACTGGTTCCGCGCGGTGGAAAAGTACGCTCCGTGGGTGAACCGGATTCATTTGATTACTTGGGGACCGGTGCCTGACTGGCTGAACACCGAACACCCGAAACTTCATGTGGTTCGCCATGAGGACTATATTCCGGAGGAATACCTTCCCACCTTTAGTTCTCATCCGATCGAACTGAATCTGCACCGGATCCCGGGACTGGCGGAAAAATTTGTCTATTTCAATGATGATTTTTACCTGACAGCACCGGTGAAACCGACGGATTTCTTCGTCAAGGGGCTTCCCTGTGACGTCATCGATGAGACACCATTGCCCTTGAAAGAGCGATCCCAGATGATCAATATCAAGGCAAACGATGTGATTTTTTTAAACGAACACTTTAAGAAAGCGGAGTGCAAACGCAAGCATTGGAAGAAGTGGTACAGTCTCAGGACCCCTTACGTGACCTTGAAAAATCTCATGCTCTATTTTATCCGCAGAGACAGCTTTTTTGGATTGAATGTTCATCATTTACCACAGGCGTACCTGAAGGAGACCTTTAAGGCAGTGTGGAAAGCAGACCCCGAACTGCTTGCTGAGACCAGCTCGCACAAATTCCGTGATACCCGGGATGTGAGCCAGTGTGTGTTCAAATTCTGGCAGCTTGCTTCAGGAAAATTCCATCCCTACAATAAACGAAAGAACGGAACCTGGTTCCCGGGAGGATACAACATTGACGGAGCCTGTCGGGCGATTCGCTCGGGACAGTATAAATATATTTGTTATAATGATGCGCCGGATGTGGACTTTGACACGAATAAACCCTTGCTCCACGCGGCATTTAACGACGCTTTGCCGGAGAAATCTGCGTTTGAGCGATAAGGAACGAGTATGGAAAAAATTGATTTTGTGATTCCCTGGGTGGACGGAAGCAACCCGGAATGGCAGGCAGAACTGAAGAAACATTACGAGGGAGATGTGTGCAAAGCCGGTGTATCGGTGCGTTACCGGGACTGGGGTACCTTGCACTATTGGTTTCGGGCGGTGGAGAAATATGCGCCGTGGGTGAACCGGATCCACCTGATTACTTGGGGGGAGATCCCGGCCTGGCTTAAGACCGAGCATCCGAAACTGAATATCGTCCGCCACGAGGATTACCTTCCGGCGGAATATCTGCCCACCTTCAGCTCGCATCCCATTGAGTTGAATATGCATCGGATTGAGGGTCTGGCGGAACAGTTTGTATACTTCAACGATGACTGTTATCTGACTGCGCCGGTGAAACCCACAGACTTCTTTGTGGACGGGCTTCCCTGTGACAGTCTGGAAGAACAGCCGCTCCGATTGAACCGGAGAGATGCGACGATCGGAGTAAATTCGAATGCGATCATCTTCCTCAATCAGCATTTTGACAAGCAGGCCTGCAAGAAGGCACATCCGGACAAGTGGTTCAGCGTCAGAGACCCGAAGACGGCGTTGAAAAACCTGTATCTGGGACGTGTGCATCGCCGTGCATTTTTTGGGCTGAATTCTCACCATCTGCCTCAGGCATATCGCAAACAGACGTTGGAGGAAGTTTGGAAAGCGGAGGCGGACTGGCTCCACGAGACTTCTCTTAGGAAGTTCAGAAACAGCGAGGACCTGAATCAGTACGTGTTCAAGTACTGGCAACTGGCCTCCGGAGCGTTTCATCCGATCAACAAGATGAAGGACGGATACTGGTGCCGGGGAGGAAGCAACATCCAAAGAACCTGTGACACAATTCGAAATAAACGATACAAATACATTTGTTACAATGATTCCGCGGGGCTGGATTTTGAGAAGAACAAAGAACTTCTTCTCGCTGCGTTTCACGATGCTCTGCCGGAGAAATCATCCTTCGAGCGATAATCAGCCGCGAGGGAAACACCCCATGGGAGGAAAACCATGACATTTTTGATTCTGGGTGCATATTATTCGGTCAATCTGGGCGATGCTGTGATCTGCGACTGTGTTGCAGACCAGCTGCACCGTCACTTTCCTGCGGCAAACATCCTGATCCGGGATGTGATCCGGCGGGACAGAACGGTGATCGGACCGGAGCCGCAGATAGAAAAGCTGGAGCGCCGGCGGATACGTGAGAGTATCCGCCGTATTTCTACTTGCTGTGGAATCGATCTGGAACTGCGCCACGAGCTGCGCCGCGTGGAGGCCAACCGTGCGCATCTGGATAAGATTTGCGGTTTGGATTGCGATCTGGTGGTCTTCGCCGGAGGAAAGTTATTCATGGATCGATACGCCCTGTTCTTAGAGGCCTGTGTTCTGCGATTTGCGAAGCGGGGGATCCCTGTCCTGTTCAACGCTTGCGGAGTGGGGCCGTCCTACAGCGAGGAGATTCGCCGCCGACTGAAGCAGACGCTGGACTTTCCCAACGTGAAGCACGTGTCCTGCCGGGACAATGTGAACTTCGTCAACGAACACTACATGAGCCGGGGGAAAACTGCTCTTGCGACCTTTGATCCGGCCCTGGCGACCGGAGATATATATGGAATCAACCGAGTTGAACACGCAGACACGGTCGGTCTGGGTGTCCTTTGCCCCGGAGAGATCAGCCCGAAAAAAATGCTACACTTTTGGCAAGGTGTCATTCGCGCACTGGACCGGGAGGGAACCCGGTGGAAGATCTTTACCAACGGCGATCAGGCAGACATCGCTTTTGCGAGACAGATACTGCGCTCTATGCCGGAGATGGCGGGGAGAGACGATGACCTCATTGTTCCCCACGACAGTCGGCCGGAGGACCTCGTTTCTACCATTGCACAGTTTGGTGGATTGATTTCTTTCCGCCTGCACAGCCATATTGTCGCCGCATCGCTGGACATCCCGTCTGTAGCGGTGGTTTGGAGCGAGAAACTGCCCTTCTTTTTTGAAAAAATCGGCCATAAGGAACGGTGCCTTTCCGTGAAAGACCGGCCGGAGACCGTTTTGGCCGCACTCGCACGGGCGAAAGAGGAAGGGTATGATCGGAACCTTATCCGTGAGCAGGCAAGTTTTGCAGAGGACCAACTGGTTCGTGCAATCCACGATGTCCTGTCCGAACAACAGTTGACTGAGGTGGACAGAGGCGCTGACACGGTCACAGAGGGAGGCGCATCATGAGCCGCACGACCAATTCCTTGCGCAACGCAGCGGTCTCCACGGGAGGACAGATTCTCAACAGCCTGTTGAAATTTGCCTGCAGAACCGTATTCATCTACACGTTAGGCAAGGAATATCTGGGAATCTCCAGTCTTTATACCAATGTATTGACCATTTTGAGCCTGTCCGAATTGGGCTTTTCGACCGCTGTCACGTACAGCTTATATGAGCCGTTGGCAAAGGGAGACAGAGAGACAGTCCGATCCCTCATGGCCTTTTTTCGGAAGGTTTATCGGATCGTTGGCTTGACGGTTCTTTTGCTGGGCCTTTGTCTGATGCCCTTTTTGCCTCGACTGATGACGGGGGTCACCGACAAGGTAAATATCTACCACTATTATCTGATTTATCTGGCGCAACCGGTCATTTCCTACCTGTTTTTTGCGTACAAAGCGGTGATGTTGTCCGCAGACCAGAAAGGATACATAAGCGGCACTGTCAGCATCTTCTGCAATTTAGCATTAAACCTGATGAAGATACTGGTGCTGGTCGTTTGGCGTTCTTTTTTCCTCTACACCGCGGTGGCGATCGTGACCCAGATTGCGCAGAATATCATCGTCTCGGTCCTGGTGGACAGGCGATATCCATACCTGAAGAAACCGGCGAAACCGCTGGCATCGGAACGAAAAAAAGACCTGTACCATCGGGTTTATGCTACGTTCCTGCAGAAGATCAGTATCACCGTCACCAATGCAACCGACAATCTGGTGATTTCCGCCTTCGTGGGCATGGTCGCGGTGGGCCTTTACAACAACTACTATTTGATCATCAGCACTGTGCGGAGTTTCCTGTCCGGAATTTTCGGTGCGATGACGGCCAGTCTCGGCAATCTGTTTGTCACCGAAAGCAAGGAGCGAAGCGCGTTTGTTTTCCGCAGCTTAAACATGGGCGGGAATCTGCTGGCAGCCATCTGCTCGGTCTGCTTTCTGGTGTTGTTCCAACCCTTTATCCTGCTTTGGGCGGGGGAGGAGTATCTGCTGGACCGCTTCACCATGTGGACCATCGTGCTGAATTTTGCGACGATTTATCTGCAGAGCATGGTGCAGATCTATCGGGATGCTACCGGCCTCACGGTGGTGGGGAAATACCGTTCAGTCATCAATGCCGCCCTGAATCTGATAATTTCTGTCATTTTGGTAAAGCCGCTCGGGATGGCCGGAGTCTTTTTGGGCTCGGTGATCGCCCGCCTCGCAGTGAACTGGTGGTTCGATGCCTGGGTGCTGCACCGAAAAGGGTTCGGGTGCTCGCCGGTGGGCTACTATCTGAGATATTTGTTGTCGCTGGCGCTGATTGTGCTGTCGTACGTGCTGGTGGAAACCCTGTGTGGCGGACTGCCTGAGGCGACCTGGGCGAATCTGATCATCAGAGCGGTTCTCAGTGTTGCTGTGACAGGAGGGCTGTATCTGGC
>JAFQDI010000211.1 GCA_017416055.1 Lachnospiraceae bacterium | reverse complement strand
GAGGTGATGTTTGTGAGCGGTTCTGTGACAGTCAAGCGGGAAATCGAATGTTTTAGAGAGAATGAGATGATCCTTGCAAGTAAATTGTATAAAGAGAGATTAGCCGGCCAGATTAGTGAAATGGCTTACTATAAGGTATTAGAACGGATGTGTAAATCAGGAGATTTGGTGAAGATTGCGAAAGGAACCTATCATCGCCCCAAGGTAGGGCGGTATGGGGTGATTCCGCCGTCAGAGAGAGAAATTGTATCTGCATTTACGAAAAACGGGACGGGAACGATTATCGGTCCCAGTCTTTACAATAGACTTGAACTTACGACGCAGATTCCAAAGACGGTTGATGTGCTGTCTTCGTCGCTTGAAGGAATCACAAAGAAGATTCGTAATGTCAGAGTTTATCAAGTACAGTTGGATTATACGATTGAGACAGAAGGTATGATTCACAGTTTGGAGGTATTGCAGAATTTTGGCACCATTCAGGATTTGAATTATTCGGCATTTGTCGAATATGCAAAGCATATAGCGGAAAGGTACAATGAGGAAGTATTTAAAAATGTGATTTCTGCGATCAATTATAAAAAGTCAACGATTTCTTTTTTGAGAGAAATTCTTAATTTTTTTCACAAAGAGAATCATTTAGAGCGTTATTTGTCGATGCTTTCGGAGTATAAACATCCCAAAATGGAGGAGATATATGAAGCTGCACGAGTTTGCAAGTGAATTTAGGGATTTGATCTCGGTTGTTGCGCTAGACAAACATATTCCGGAATCTGCAATTGAGCGTTTTTCTGAGGACATTGATTTGACGTTCTTGGGGATGGAACTTAGTGATAAAAACTGTAGTAAAACTATCAAAAAGATTGAGCAGGTGATGATCGCAGGGGCAGAATTTGAGAAGATTGAGGCAGAGCGTTCAAGCCGTAGCAAAAGTATGTATGTTTGGTTTGGTGACGAGGCGAATCGTGTTAAGTTAGAGATAGGAAGTAGCATTCGACCAGATCCGTTCGATAAAAGAACGATAAAGACGTATATACAGGATTTTTTAGAAAGGAATGATGGCTTAGAAGACATCGAGAAATATGAATTGGAAGAGGTGACATTGAATGTGCTGAGAATTGAGCGGACTTTTATTGACAAGCTAATGTCTGTCAAACGCCATGCAATTTGCGGGACTATTGAGGGGAAAGTTCGCCATATTTACGACGTGACAAGAATGTTTTCGATGGAGGAGATACAGTCTTTTTTACGCAATGAAGAGGAATTGAAGCGCCTGGTGCAGATTACGAAAAGCACAGACGCATTCTACCTTCAGAAACGTGGAGTGACCAAAGAGTATGATCCAACTGAACCATATGAATTTGAAGCATGGAGGCATTACCTTACTTCAGATGTTTGCTCGAACTATGAGAACCTACATAAAGATCTTTTGTATACGGATGAAAAGCAAAACTTTGATCTGGCGATAGATACCTTTTCAAAGATGAGTTCAATACTAAAAAGAATTGGAGAATAACAAGATCGTCAGCCAGTAAAAACCAACGTACAAAAAAGATAAGGAGTTTCCCATGCCCACCCGTATAAGTAGTGTAAAGGCACAGTCAGGAGGCAATCATGGATAATGGTGCAAGTAGCTACCGCCGTTTCCTGGATGGCGACGAGTCTGCCTTTGACGAGATCATGATAGGTTATCGCGATAATCTGACCTTTTTCATTAACCGGTATGTGCATGATCCGGACGTTGCCGAGGACATCGCTATTGATGTGTTCGTGCAGCTTCTGGTGCATCGCCACCGTTACAATTTCAAAACGTCGCTGAAGACATATCTGTTTATGATCGGCCGAAGCCGGGTGATCGATTATCTGCGCCGCAAGAATCGGTTTCGGATGGTTGATGTGGATGAGGTCGAGGCGGAATTGGCGGATGAGATGACTCCGGAGGAGTTTGCGTTGGGCGATGAGCGAAAACGTCTGGTGAACGAAGCGATTTGGAAACTGCCCGATGAGATGCGGGTAGCCGTCCATCTGGTCTATTTTGAGAATCTGACTTACGAGGAAGCGGCGAAGGTCATGAAGAAGAATCGCAAGCAGGTGGATAACTTATTGTATCGCGCCAAGGGCTTGCTTCGTTCGATCATCGGAGAGGAGGGGAAGCTGTTGATATGAGAAGAAGCGATGAAGAATTTAAGGCCGAACTGAAAGCCCGTGCCCGTGCTTACCGTGCGAGGCGGGAGAAGCGGCGCGTGGAAGTGATAAAAGGGATATCGGCAGTGATGGCTGCCTGTTTGTTGATCGTGGTGGTTACTCAGGTGGATTTTTCCTGGGTGGGTAACATTCCTGGAGAGTCCACGGAGGTTACGGAAGGGGAGAACGAATCCCACGTAGGTGAAACGTCACAGCCGGAGGAAAGCGGGGCGGAGCCTGAGGGAGATATTCAGACGATGGCACCGACAGAAGATGGAGTGGAGGCTCCATCCAGGGGGGATCTGATGGCCGAGTCGGCAGGAAGCGCAAATGCCGAAAGTGCTCTGGATAAGATCATGATTAGTCCCGGGAATCAAATGGTATGGGAGCAAGGCCTGCCTAATGGTGTGGAGAGATATGAAGCGTCTGAGGCGGCCCAAAAACTGGCTGTGTTTTTGAAAAACTTGAAGAAACTGCCCACAGACGAATCTATTGAGGAAAGTGATTCTGAAGATTCATCAACAAAACAGACATATTACGAGATCAAAGTGTTTTATGAAGACGGAACATCGGTTTTTTATCGGGTGATTGCGGGGACGGAAACAAAGTGGGTGAGTGCAGAGGTGATCCGGCTGGATCCGCAGACCTGGGAAGAGTGGATGACATTATATGAAGAGGTGAAGAGGCAGAAGTAACCTTAATCCAGAAGAAGATAAGGGGAATTACCTGCTAAAAAGAAAGATAAGAGAAACAGCGGCCAAACGGGAATCATTGGTCGCTGTTTTCGTATATATTTCGGTTTTTGGGCGAGTAGCCGTATTTCTTTTTGTAAGAGCGGTAAAAGGAGGAGTAGTGATTGAAGCCTGCCTGCAGAGCGGCTTCATGGATAGGGATTCCGTTCTCAGTCAGTTCATCTACTTTTGTCAGTCGCTTGTTTGTGATGTACTGATGGACAGTCAAGCCTGTTCCGGCCAAAAATATGTGGCACAGATGATATTTTGAGAGAAAAAAACGCTGAGCCAAATCGCCCAAAGAAACGTCCTCGGAAAAATGCTGATTCAGGTATGTGATGATTTCTTTCAATCGGGTATTGGTCGGATTCGTGTCGGGGCGCAGGGTAATGTGATTGAGCAGGTACAAAATTTCGATCAGAACAGACTGCACGATGGGAGTGTCTATATTCGTGAAATTGTCCGAATATCGTCTGATTCGCTGAAATGCGTCGTAAAGGCCGCTGCTGCGAACGGTCCCCGTGTCGATCCGGTTACCGGTATCCGGAGATGAATCCAGAAAAATCTGCTCATATTCTTCGCAGTGAGCTGTCTGGAAAAACTGAGGATGAACCTTCAGGACGATACGATGATAGTAGGAAGGGGTATTATGATACACACGATGCATTTGATTGCGTCGAATGACAATGATGTCATAGGGAGAAAGTGGATAGTTTTTTTCCTCCACAATGTATTTTGCATCACCTTCCAACAGAAGATAGATCTCATAATGGTCGTGAAAATGAAGCTGAAATCGATCATTGGAGGGATGGTCCAACTGCTTTTCTCCAAATTTATATAGCCGTTTCACGATAATCTCCTTTCAGAAAAGCAATAATTGCAAACTAAACACCAATTTTTCAGATTGAATAAGGGGAAAATTGTGATATAATTGTACTATACTAAGGTGCGATATGTAAAGTGTTTTTTGTTGAAGGAGGAAAAGAAATGTATTACGAATTTCTGAGCGGATTTTCCGATGAGATCTCCTGTGATGTGGATACACAGTTCCGTGTGATGAATAAACTGGGAATCCGCTACTACGAGCCCAGAGGAATCGGCGAGAAAAATATTTCTCAGTTGAACGATGAGGAAGTGCTTGCGCTGAAGGCGAAGATGGATGAATATGGCATGAAGGCATCTTCCATCGGTTCTCCCATCGGAAAGATTGATCTGTCCGAGGATTTTGAGGCACATTTTGAACTGTTTAAGCGGGTAGTGAGAACGGCACATATGCTGGGAACCCGGTATATCCGCATGTTCAGTTTCCATAACAAAGGAAAAGAGTGGAATGAAGAGAGCAGAGCGTTGGTGCTTGAGCGTCTGGGACGCCTGATCGAGTATGCGAAGGCAGAGGATGTGGTTCTCCTTCACGAGAACGAGAAGAATATTTACGGAGACACGGCGGACCACTGTCTGGATCTGATGAAAGCATTGTCCTGCGATCACTTCAAGCAGGTGTTTGACCCTGCGAATTTCGTTCAGTGCGGTGAGGACACGAAGGAAGCATATGAAAAGCTGAAAGGCTATGTGGCTTATGTACATATCAAAGATGCACGGAAAGAAACAGGAAGCATTGTACCGGCGGGACATGGTGACGGAAATGTAGCTTATGTGCTTCGCGAATTGTTTAAGGCCGGATATCACGGAT